>JANOPU010000073.1:0-57774 GCA_031422055.1 Ferruginibacter sp. | reverse complement strand
CATAGCATACTCAACAACAGATTTCAGATCCCATTTCTGCTGAGCGTTAATACCCTGGCATATTAAGCAGAATAGTAAAGCAGTACACATTGATTTAAGCATAGCGCAAAAATATAATTTCCTGATGTAATAAAGGAGGTTCAATTTTATAAACGGTAATTAACGGCCGTTTTTGATATAGAATTGCATAACAATCTTTTATAAGACTGAAAATGCCTGTTCGAGGTCATTGATCAGGTAAACAGGATCTTCAAGGCCAACATACATTCGAAGCATCCGGTGGTCTTTATTGGCAGGGTCAAATTCTTCTGGTTTTATGCTTATAATTTTTGGAATAATAAGACTTTCATGTCCACCCCAGCTTACAGCCATTAATATATGCTGTAGTTTTTCACAAAAAATCTCAATCTGGCGACAGCTATTAGCGTTAATAATAAAAGTGAGTAAACCACATGCGCCAGTCATTTGTTGCTTCGCTAATTCAAATTGAGAAAAGCTTTCATCAAAAGGGAAGATCACTTCTTCTACTTTTGGATGCTGCTTTAAAAACTCAACTATTTTTTTTGTTGACTTGCTGATATGTTCCAGTCTTACAGGTAATGTTCTTAATCCCCTGATCAGTAACCATGCATTGAATGGTTGAATACCACTGCCGATATTCATGTATTCACTTTTGAAGATACGTTCGATCATTTGTTTACTGCCGCTGAGTACACCGGCAATTGTATCACTATGGCCGCTGATATATTTTGTGGCTGATTGTATCACTATATCAATTCCAAATTCAAATGGCCGTTGATAAATGGGGGTGCAATAACTGTTGTCGCAAATTGTAATAATACCTGCCTGCCGGCCAGGCAGGTTTTCAGCACGTGCCAGTTCAGCAACGGCTTTGAGGTCCTGTAAAGCATAATCCCAGCTATTGGGGCTTTCCAGGTATATCACTGTAGTATTTGGTAAAATGGCCCGTTCAAAATTTTCAATATAACGGCCATCAACATATGTAGTTGTAATTCCAAACCTTGGTAAGATATCATTGAACATTTTTTGTGCCCAGGTATACGGTTTGTCAACACTAACTATATGATCACCCGCTTTTACATTGGCTAATACAGATGCAAATATGGCAGCGGCTCCACTATTAAAGACAAGGCAATCTTCAGCGCCATCCAAAGCAGCTAATTTTTTACAAAGGATATCAACTGTGGGATTATTCCCCCTGCTGTAAAGAAAGGTTGAATATTCATCTGCCAGTGCATGACGCATGGCATCAACTGTTTTAAATGAAAAATTACTGGTTTGAATGATGGGAGGGGCAATGGCATTAAAATAATCTTTACGATCTTCCGCCAGTTCATTGATGATGTAAGAGATATCCATTTTTATTTTTTATCTCCGGCCTGCAAACCGGAGTATTTCAAAAATTTTAACCCTTATTTTTTGTAAACCCTTTTACAATAAAATATAAAGCAATGAATGCACCCAATATACCCAGTCCTGTTATGGCTGTGTCGGGTTTATCAATGAATATACTGATCGCTACAAAAACATATGCCGCTATGAATAATACTGGCATTAGCGGATACAGTTTCATTTTATAAATGCCCGTACCATCAAGGTGAGCTGTTCGTTTTCGCAAGATAAAAATAGTGGCAGCCGATAAAACCATTCCAAAGCAATCGAGGAAAATGGTGAAACTTAATATCTCATCAAACGTTTTTGCCCAAAAAACGATCAGTGCACACATAGATGCAAATACACTGAGTGAAGTAAGTAATACTTCTGTTTTTACAGTTCTTTGTCCGAATTTTTTTGGTAAAACTCCTTCTTCACTCATGGCCTGCATAACTCTGGGATTACTCATCAATAATACATTTACATAGGCAAGTACGGATAGAAAAAGAAATACCGATAAAATATTTCCTGCAGCAGTACCAAAGACGTGGCTTGCCATTAATGCAGCAATACCTGTAGCATGTTTCAGATTTTCAAATCCGATGATATTAATATAGGCGTAATTGATAGTGAGGTATAATAATATAATGATAAACATACCTATGAATATCCCGCGGGGAATATTTTTGGCCGGCTCCTTAACTTCTTCACCAAAATTGATGGATTGCTGGTATCCGCCATAAGTAAAAGAAACAGCTACCAGTCCAATTCCAAATGCTTTAATATATTCCTTTAATGTTGGATCAATAGTAGCAGCGGTAACAGAGGCTGCATGATGAATGTCAGCAAAAAAAAGCGGTGATATAAGCAACAATATCATGCTGATCTTGATAATCGTTAATACATTTTGTGTGCGGGCGCTCATTTTTAGTCCTAAAAGATTTATGCTGTAAAAGAGTAATATAGAACTAATGGCAATCATGATCTGAACATTCTGGGTATTTGCAGCATCCGGCATGACCACTTTGATAATATATTCTGCACCAATTAATGCAACTCCGGCCAGGGATGCTGCATTGGAAATCAGAATAATACAGTTTACAGCAAATGCGATGGATGGATGATAAGCAGAAGAGAATATTTTATAATATCCGCCGGTAACAGGGAAACGGCTGCCAATCTCAGCATAAGTGAGTGCGCCGCATAATGCAATCAATCCACCCGAGATCCATGCAGCGTAAAAGATTACAGGTGTGGGTGATGCAGCAGCAACATTAACCGGAGTGCGGAAAATTCCCATTCCGATTACAAAACTTACCATTATCATGGTAAAGTCGAAGAGGTTCAACTTTGATTTTGAAGCCATTTTTTGAAGATACAGTTATTTTAGATCTTTAAAAGTTGCAAATACGGCTAAAAAGAATTTAATAAAAAAGGAATAATTGTTTACTTTTGGCAAAAATTAATATATGAAATCAATTGTAAGATTAGCTGTTATCATCCTGGCAATGCTACCCGTTATGAGCTTTGCACAGAGCAGCAAAACGGCATGGCCTGAAATGAAAAAATTTCATTCTTTTATGAGTAGTTCTTTTCATCCTACCGAAGAAGGAAATTTTAAACCTTTGCGTGAAAATGCTGACAGTATGTTGATTGCTGCAAAAACATGGCAGTCATCTAAAATTCCAGCCGGTTATAAACCAGAACTAACTAAAACTACCCTTGATGAACTGGTAAAAAAATGTTCTGTTATAGCTGCTGCAGTAAAGGAAAAATCCATAGATGACGAATTAAATGTCCTGATCACTGATGCACATGACATTTTTCACAAAATTGTAGAGAAGTGCAGAGAGTAACATAAAATAATTACAAAGAAATATTTCTTAAAAGCCACTATTTATCGGTGGCTTTTATGTTTTCCACAAATTAATATTGTTGGTCAGGCGACCAACAACGGCAGAGGACAGTACGATTGACAACTTTGGTAACCTGAACTATAGTTTCTAAGCCATGAATATTTTTTGCAAATTCAAATCCATTCTTTATACATTTGCAACGAATTTGGTTTCCGAATGTTCGGAATTAAAAGGGAAGTTCGGTGAAATTCCGGCGCTATCCCCGTAGCTGTAAAAGCGGCTCTTCTCAACTTCCCTCAATCAGGGAGGAAAAGAAAGGCAACTTCTCTCACACCACTGTTGCAATATAACGGGAAGGTGAAGTGAACGCTCTAGCCAGAAGACCTGCCAGGTTTACTTAACATCATTCAAAGCTTTCGGGACGAAAGGCAGGAATGTAAAAGCTATATTGGCATTTATATTTCACCGTAACTGCTGTTTACAACAGTTACAATTTTCCACGAAAGCAGTCACAAAAAAAATTTTCAAAAAATGAAAAAGAAATTTTTTATGCTGACTGCTATTATTATCAGCAGTCAAGCGTACGCACAACAAGACAGTACCAAACAATTAGATGAAGTAGTGGTTACCGCTACAAAATTTCCAATCAAACAATCACTTACGGGAAAAGTCCTTACGGTAATTTCTCAACAGGAACTTGAAAGAAATGCTGGTAAAACGTTAACGGAGGTGCTTCACACACAGGCAGGTTTTACAGTTACCGGAAGTGGAAATACGCTGGGAACAAACCAGGATGTGTATATGCGGGGAGCCAGTGCAGGCAAAACACTGATATTGATTGATGGAATTCCTTTGTATGATGTATCAGGAATCAGTGGTGCCTTTGACCTGAATTTCATTTCAATTGACCAGGTTGAAAGGGTGGAGATATTGAAAGGGAGTCAATCAACTTTATATGGCAGCGATGCCATAGCAGGAGTCATTAATGTAATTACTAAAAAAGGCGGACCTCAAAAATTTTCAGTAACAGCTAATCTTGCTGCCGGTACTTATAATAATTTTAAAGGATCAATCGGTATCAATGGTACTTTGAATAAAACCAATTATAGTATTCAATACAGTAAATTATTCAATAAAGGGTTTTCTTCAGCATATGATGAAAATGGGATTGGTAATTTTGATAAAGATGCGTTTAATGAAAATGTTATCAGGGCAAACATCGATCAAAAAATTACTAATAATTTACTGGTACGGTTAAACGCACAATACAGTCATTATAATGCTGATTCTGATGCCGGACAGTTTACAGATGATGCTGACTATACATTTACCACAAAAAATATTTTAGCAGGCGCTGGAATAGATTATACTTTAGGTAAAAGTATGATACATTTTAATTATAGTTTCAACCAAACCGAACGAATATACTTAGATGATTCTGTCTCTGTACCCCAAAATGCTTTTTCTTATTTCAGTCAGGGGAATTATAATGGTAAGGCTCATTTTATGGAACTGTACAGTAATTTATTTGTAACTAAAAATATTGATATTTTGGTTGGTACAGATTATCGCCAACAATCAACCGATCAGAGTTATTTGTCACTTAGTAGCTTTGGTCCTTTCAAAACTGCATTGGGTGATAGTGCTAAAGTTAAACAGTTTGGAGTATATGCTTCAGTTGTGGTGAAAGATATAGCAGGGTTTAACCTGGAGTTAGGTGGCCGGTATAATAATTTTAATAAGTACGGAGATGTATTTACTTTTTCTTTTAACCCGTCTTATAATCTTAATAAAAAGATCAAATTATTTGCCAACATTACATCGGGATTCAAAGCACCTTCATTGTACCAGGTTTATTCTGAATATCGCAACCCTATAAACGAACTTAAACCTGAAAGATCTATCAGTTATGAAGGCGGTATTCAATACAAAAAAGAAAAAGTAAATCTTCGGGCTGTATATTTTATCAGGGATGTTAATGATAATATTGAATTCTTCAGTGCCGGCCCACCCAACTATGAAAGCTATTACATTAATGCCAATAAACAAAAAGTAAAAGGAATTGAACTGGAAGCAATGATAGATTTTGGTAAGATCCAGCTCAATGCCAATTATACGAACATGGATGGCTATATTGAGACTAATGAGAATAATAAAGACACCTCTTATTTTAATTTATACCGCAGACCCAGGCAAGCCATTAATTTAAATATTAATCTGGAGATACTTAAAGGCTGGATCATAAATACTGGTATTCAAAGTATAAGTAAAAGAGCCGAGGCGGTTTATGCGTCTGCACCAATAGAAATGCCGGCATATTATACCTGGAATCTTTATTCATCTTATGTAGTAACAAAAAACATTAAATTGTATGCCGACCTGAAGAATATTACGGATGAAAAATATTTTGAAGTAAGAGGATATAACAGCAGGCGCTTTAATTTTATGGCGGGAGTTATGTTGAAATTTTAGTACACTATTTAATAAAAAGAATTCCTTGCAGCTTTGTTGCGGAATGAATTAAATATTTATTGCCACAGATTCACAGATTTAATACAACCAAAAAAATCTAATCTGCGAATCTGCGGCAATTTGTTTTTAGATACCTTGCAGCTTGCTGAGGAGGTAATTCATTAGTAACCGGGAAATTGAAAAGATCCTTTTTATTTCCCGGTTCAATTATCTGCTTATGTGCAAACATGAAGAAAAGCAATGTCCCCGTTGTAGAATAGTCTTTGAGTGTAAGGCAGGAAGCATCACACAATGCCAATGTAACGATGTGCAATTGTCTGACGCGGAATCTTTATTTATTGAAAAGCAATACAATGATTGCCTGTGCATTAAGTGTTTAAAGGAATTAAAATTATTATCAGGCATTGTAGAGAATAACTAAATTCCGTCATCCGAATAAAATGGAAATAATTATATTTCATTTTTAAGCATCCTTTCATACGTTTATATTTGCATAAATTGAATGTATGAATTTCGAAGGCATATCAATAAAGGAAATAATTACAATAACTTTTACTCTTTTTGCTATCATAGATATGATCGGGAATATCCCGGTGCTGGCATCTTTGCGTATAAAAATGGGAGGCAAAATAAGGTCGGGCCAGGCTACACTTGCTTCTGGCGGATTGATGATCTTATTTTTATTGATAGGTCAGCAATTCTTGAATGTTCTGGGTTTAGATGTAAAATCATTTGCAGTAGCAGGAAGCATAGTGATCTTTATTATTGGATTAGAAATGGTATTGGGGATGGAATTTTTTAAGCCCGATAGCGATCCTAAAAGCGGTAGTGTTGTTCCGGTTGCATTTCCTCTGATAGCCGGATCTGGTACGTTAACAACCATTATGAGTTTAAAGGCCAATTATAATGATGCAAATATTCTTATTGGCATTTTGATAAACTGCGTATTTATTTTTTTGGTACTTAAATCATTGAGTTGGATAGAAAGAATGCTAGGTCCCAATGGCATGATCGTTATAAGAAAATTTTTCGGTGTAATATTGCTGGCAATTGCGGTTAAGATATTTGGCACCAATATCCAGGGATTTGGGAAGTAGTGGTTGGTTTACTGGTATAATTGGTCTGTCATTATATGTTGTTTCAATTAATCATTACCAGTATACAAATTAGATCTATATAATAGTAAAGTGCTTATATCCGTAATCCAGCATCTTTCTAATTGGCCTCGTAGTACAATGCCCGCCCGGCTGAACACCGTTCGGACGGGGATAGTATAAAGAGTTAAGTTATAAGATTATTGGCCTCGTAGTACAATGGATAGTATAAGAGTTTCCGAAGCTCCAGACCCAGGTTCGATTCCTGGCGAGGCCACACTACTTGAACTTTCAGGTTACAGATAATTTACCTGATTACTTCGCCAGGTATTGTTATAGTAGTATTATTATTTTTGATTATTATTTTGAATGTAACCAAAGTAACACGGATCATTCTTTTCTTATAACATCTTTGTATTTCTTTATAAAAAAGTAATTATGGAAATATTAGGTTATGTTTTAGCATCGCTGGTTGGAGTATCACTGGGGCTTATCGGAAGCGGCGGTTCTATTTTAACGATTCCGATCTTAGTTTACGTAATGGGTATAAATCCTGTTTTGGCTACAGCTTATTCTCTATTTATAGTTGGTTCTACTGCTTTGGTGGGTGGCGTACAAAGCGCTATTCAAAAGCGGGTGGATTTTAAAACAGTTTTAATTTTCGGGATCCCATCCATTGCCGCTGTTTATGCAACCAGGATGTGGCTGGTGCCTATCATTCCTAAAGAACTTTTTTCAATAGGCAGCTTTATCATTACAAAACCTATTGCATTGATGATACTTTTTGCTGTGGTAATGATCCTCGCATCCGTCAGTATGATCAGGCCCGGAAAGAAAAAAGAGATTGATGAGAAAGCTCCTATGATCTACAACTACCCGGTGATCTTATTGGAAGGCGCTCTGGTTGGTATTCTTACAGGCCTGGTAGGAGCCGGTGGTGGATTCTTAATTATCCCTGCCTTGGTATTGCTTGCTCGAATGCCAATGAAACTGGCAGTTGGCACATCACTCTTTATCATTGCTGCCAAATCACTGATTGGGTTTATTGGCGATCTTCAAGGTAGTGAGGTCATCGATTGGAAATTACTCGCAAGTTTTACAGCCTCTGCTGTAGTTGGTATTTTTATTGGGATACTGCTATCAAAAAAAATACCCGGAGAAAAATTGAAAAAGGCTTTTGGCTGGTTTGTGTTGGTTATGGGTATTTATATTATTGTCAAAGAAGTATTTTCCCCATCGGGCGGCGGGAATTAATAACAGTTGCAATTCCTGTTTATAGAATAATTATGAATGAGTTTTATGTTACTCCTTTCTCAAAAAACAGATGTTATAAATGTATTAACAAGCGATGAAATACATTAAAATAGTCATCTCATAAAATACTCAAAAGCAACAAAAGTCACCAAACATGTTTGAACAATATCTCAACTTTGCATAATAAATAATTAAAAAGATTATACCATGAACATTGAACAAATTTATACCGGTTGCCTTGCACAAGGTGCATATTACATTACCAGTAATGGGGAAGCTGCTATCATTGACCCGCTTCGTGAAACACAGCCATATTTAGATCGTTTGCAAAAAGACGGGGTGAAACTAACATACATTTTCGAAACCCATTTTCATGCTGATTTTGTATCCGGCCATTTAGACCTTTCAAAGAAAACCAGTGCTGCAATTGTTTATGGCCCCAATGCAAAACCTGAGTTCACTTTTATTTCTGCAAAAGACGGAGAAGAATTTAAAATTGGTGATATTACAATCAAAGTACTGCACACACCCGGCCATACCATGGAAAGTACTACTTACCTGTTAAAGGATGAAACCGGAAAAGATCATTGCATCTTCAGTGGCGACACCTTGTTTTTGGGAGATGTTGGCCGTCCTGACCTGGCACAAAAAGCCGCTCACATAACACAGGAAGCGTTAGCCGGTTTGTTATACGATAGTTTAATGAATAAGATCATGCCTCTGGCAGATGATGTTATTGTTTATCCCGCCCATGGTGCCGGAAGTGCCTGCGGTAAAAACATGATGAAAGAAACTGTTGATACGCTGGGTAATCAAAAGAGAATGAATTATGCATTAAACCAACCCGACAAAACATCTTTTGTAAAAGCAGTAACAGAAGGATTACTTCCGCCACCGGCATATTTTGGATTGAACGTGGCAATGAATAAAAAAGGAATTGAAAGTTTTGATACCGTTTTAAACAATGGCATGAGAGCTTTAACTCCGGATGAATTTGAAGCAGCAGCAGAAAATACGGATGCTTTAATATTAGATACAAGGACCAATACAGATTTCTACAAAGGGTTTATACCACAATCAGTAAGCATTGGTTTGGATGGAGATTTTGCACCCTGGGTTGGCGCTTTGATCGTAGATGTGAAACAACCATTGTTGCTGGTTACAGATGAAGGTAAGGAAGAAGAATCTGTAACAAGATTGAGTCGCGTTGGTTTCGATAATTTATTGGGACATTTAAAAGGCGGTTTTAATTCATGGCTGACTGCCGGTAAAGAAGTTGATGTGATAGACAGGATCACAGCAGAACAATTTGCAGGTGAAGTGGAAATTAGGAAGGACAAAATTTTAGATATTCGTAAGGAAATAGAATATACAGCTGAACACATTGAAGATGCTTATAACAGACCATTGGCTAATATTAATGAATGGATAAAAGACATCAATCCCAAAGAACATTTTTTTATCCATTGCGCAGGAGGTTACAGAAGCATGATCGCAGCTTCTATATTACAGTCTAGAGGGTACAGAAATTTTACTGAAGTGGAAGGGGGATTTAAAGCAATAAGTAATACTAAAGTACCAAGGACTAATTTTGTTTGTCAGAGTAAAGTGATGAAAGTATAATTAAGTAAATGCAGGCGAAAGATTGCTTTTAATTTTAAATAACAGGAAAAAAATCAAAATCAATCAGCCATTAAAATAAACGCTTGCCCGATGAAAAAGTATTTTTTACTAGTATTGGTTTTCAATTTAACAGTAATAATCGCTGATGCACAAACGGCTGAAAAAAAAATACCTTTTTCAATACGTCTGGAGCAAGTTGAAATAACCAACCTGCCTGCCTTGCAATCTTTTGCTTATGCAACCTGGCAGGGAAAATGGTTGTTGGTTGCCGGTAGAAAAGATGGCCTTCACCGAAGACAGCCTTGGGCAGCTTTTGATGAAGCAGGGCAAAACAAATATATCTACGTAGTTGATCCGGTTTTAAAAAAAGTATGGAAGCAATCGGTAGAAAATTTTCCTGTTTCTATCAAAGAACAATTAAAAAGTACCAATCTGGAGTTTTACCAGACCGGTAACAGGCTTGTGTTAACCGGAGGGTATGGATATAGCAAAACTATTGATGACCATACAACATTTCCTTATTTAACAGTAATTAAAGTCGATGAATTGATCAATGCAATAATGAATAAAAACGATGTAAATAATTCAATTGTACAGATTCGGGATGAACGAATGGCGGTAACAGGTGGCAGGCTTGGTATGATAGGAGATACATTTATTTTAGCCGGTGGACAAAAGTTTGACGGAGTGTACAATCCAATGGGGCCGGATCACGGTCCCGGCTTTACACAGGAATATACCAATGAGATCAGAAAATTTTTATTAGGCAACGAAAATGAATTCCCGGTAATAAATAATTACTCAGCAATAAAGGATAGCATCAACCTCCATCGCCGGGATTATAATTTAGTGCCGCAGGTTTTTGTAAATGATCAATTGGGTTACACTATGTATTCCGGTGTATTTCAATATAAAGAAGACCTGCCATTCACTAACTTCGTTGATATTGTTGGAGGAACCTATAAAGTGAATAAAAGGTTTAAACAAAAATTCAGTCATTATCATAGTGCGGTATTACCTATGTTTGATAAAGCAACAACAAGTATGTATTCTGTTTTTTTTGGCGGCATTGCACAATACTATCCCGGCAATACCGGTAAAATAGTGAATAATACGAATGTTCCTTTTACAAAAACGATTAGCGTAATTACTCGTAATAATGATAAGGTTGAAGAAACTTATATGCCCATACAAATGCCCGGATATTTAGGCGCTGCTGCTGAATTTATTTTTATGCCGGATGCTAACATGTATAAAGAAGGCATAGCTGATCTGAATGCTATTAAAAAAAATGAAATACTCATTGGATATATTGTAGGCGGAATCAACAGCAGTAATAAAAATATATTTTGGGATAATACCGGTAAAGAAAGTAAAGCTAGTAATAAAATTATCAAAGTGTATCTGAAAAGAACGGCAAATAATTAACCTGCAAATATTTAATAAAGATGGGTAGTTTAAAAATATTGATCCCAACAGACTTTTCGGTTCAGGCTGAATTTGCCTACCTGATGGTTAAAAAATTAGAAGAGAAAGCAGCCATTGATATTCATTTTTTACATGTACTTACCGTACCGGATACTGTTACAATGGATGCAACCGGCAGCATTCAAACCTGCGGAGAAATTGATGTGAATTTTGTGATCAAGCAAAAAGAGATCGCTGAAAGAAAATTAGCAAATCTTAAAACATTGTATGGTAATCAAATTCATACCAATCTGGTTTTGGGAAAAGTAACGGATGCTATTTTGAATTTCTCTGAACAGCATCAGTTTGATATTATTGTAATGGGCACTAAAGGGGCGTGGGGTATTAAAGAAAAACTATCAGGATCTGAAACACAAATAATAGCTCGTAAATCAAGAATACCCATGTTATCATTGATGTGCGACCGTTCAGATCTTGTAATTAAGAATATTCTATTAGTGCACAATTTCAGTGACCCTGTACCTGAAAATTTAAGTTTGATGTATAAACTAATAAATGCTTTTGATACTAAACTTCATCTGCTTCAGATCACTTCCGGAAATGTTGATATAGAAAAAATATCTGTGGAAGCAAATATGAAAAATTTTTCCTCATTGAATAATATTACTAATTATGAATGTCATTTAATAAATGATTAAGATGTAGAGAACGGTGTTATTCGTTTTAACCAAATGATCAATATGGATATAATTTGTATCGGTACACATGGTAAAGGTGGGATTTTTCATCAGAGTGCAACTGAAAAGCTCATCAATCATTTATTCAAACCAATTATTTCATTTCAATTAAATAAATAATTTAAATTTCATGAGAGAATTAATAACACAAACATGGTCGTGGTGGTTTTCGGGTACGATGATAGCAGCTATCATGTTTTTCCTTTTGTACTTCGGTCAGTCTTTTGGTTTTTCTTCCAATTTGAAAACCATCTGTGCTGCGGCCGGATTAGGTAAAAAGACTATTTTTTTTGATTTTAAATGGAAATCCCAGCTTTGGAATCTTGTTTTTTTAGTGGGCGCCATTGTTGGTGGGTTTATTGCAAAACAGTTTTTATCAACAGATATTCCTGTTGAAATTTCAACAGCAACCATCAATGATCTGTCTAAATTAGGTATTGCAGCACCTTCGTCATTGCAACCGGCTGAGCTTTTTAGTTTGGATTCAGTTCTTTCCATAAAAGGATTTTTGGTATTGGCATTTGGTGGCCTTATGGTTGGATTTGGTTCCCGTTATGCCGGTGGTTGCACATCCGGCCATGCCATAAGCGGATTGTCGGACCTGCAATTGCCTTCCCTGATTGCAGTGATCGGTTTTTTTGTTGGCGGTTTAATTATGACTTTTTTAATTCTTCCTTTAATTTTTTAATCAAATGAAATTTATAAAATTCCTTTTACTGGGTATTGTCTTCGGAATTGTTATGGCAAAATCAGAAGCCATTTCATGGTTCAGGATACAGGAAATGTTTCGTTTCCAGGCTTTTCATATGTACGGTATCATAGGTACTGCAGTTACATTGGGTGTTCTGGGAGTTGCATTGATTAAGAAATTTAATATCAGGGATTTTCATGGTAACCCGATTACATTTTATCCTAAAGAAAAATCTTTCATCCGGTATATTTTAGGTGGTACCATTTTTGGTTTGGGATGGGCGCTGAGTGGTGCCTGCCCGGGGCCAATGGTGGTAAATATTGGGTATGGTTTTTTGTCAATGACCATTGTATTTCTTTTTGCAATTGTTGGAACCTATTTATACGGATTATTAAAAGATAAGTTACCTCATTAATTTTTTACAGAATCCTTTTATGCCAAACGAAGAGGTTGAAAATAACATATCACAGGGACTTGTTTCTATTATCAATAAACTTTTGGTTGTAGTTATGATTTTGGTGATAGGGCTGGTATCTGTACCTTTTATTTTGTACTATGTAAAACAACCTGAAAAACTTTTGGAAAAAATACCTGCTAATGATAAGGTAAATGAAGTTGCAAAAAAGGATACTGCTGCCTGGTGGGTAGCACCTGAAATTGCTTCAATAACTGATCCTTTGCAAAAGAAACAGGTGGAATATGGAAAAGAATTAATAGTGCATACATCGAAATACCTTGGACCCAACGGCACTGTGATAAAATTGAGTAATGGGCTAAATTGTCAGAATTGCCACTTACAGGCAGGCACAACCGTTTTTGGAAATAACTATGGTTCGGTTGCATCCCTCTATCCGAAATTCAGGGCAAGAAGCGGATCGTTAGAAAATATTTATAAAAGAGTAAATGATTGTTTTGAACGAAGCCTGAATGGTAAAGCATTAGATATTACAGGCAAAGAGATGTTTGCCATTGTTTCCTATATACAATATATTGGATCCAATGTTGAAAAAGGTAAAAAAGCAGCAGGTTCGGGTTTTAAAGACCTTGCTTTTCTTGATCGTGCTGCCGACCCGGAAAAAGGAATGATAGTTTATACAGCAAAATGCCAGAGCTGCCACCAGCTAAATGGTGAAGGGTCATTTAATGCGGATAAAACAGAATATACTTTTCCTGCTTTATGGGGAAACAATAGTTTTAATGATGGAGCCGGATTATACAGGATCAGCAACTTTGCAAAATATGTTAAGTATAACATGCCGCAGGGTGTAACCCATGAAAACCCACAGTTAACTGATGAGGAAGCATGGGATGTTGCGGCTTTTGTTATCAAACAAAACAGGCCGCACATCAATACACCAAAAGACTGGCCCGACAAATCAAAAAAACCTGTTGACCATCCTTTTGGTCCATATGCTGATAATTTTTCTGAAAAACAACATAAGTACGGGCCATTTATTCCAATCGTTGAGGCACAAAAGAAAAAAGAAGATACGGTAAAACAAAAATAAGTATCAGTTGAAAAAAATTAATTCCAGCCACATGAACAACAGAAGAGATTTTATAAAAAAGATAAGTACATTAGGTGGAGCCGGATTACTGGCTTCTGCACCCTTAAGCTCTATTGCTGAAACCATTGAAAATAATGATAAGGATATAATATCTTCTGATGGCAAACCATTTACCATTTCAATTTTACAAACTACCGATGTGCACTGTCAGGTACATCCGCATGATGAACTGTTCTGGGAAAATGATAAAGCGGTATTTCGTAAAACCGGCGGATATGCTCATTTAGCAACTTATCTGGAAAACGAAAGAAAAAAAAATACAAATACTTTTTTAATTGATACCGGTGATATGTTTCAGGGCAGCGAACTATCCGTAAAAACAACAGGCAAAGCAATAGTGCCCATTTTAAATGCACTGGGTTATGACCTGTACCTCCCTGGAAACTGGGAAGTTATTTATTATAAAAAAGCCATGCAAACATTACTGGGCTCATTGAACGCTCCAAAGGTTTGTGCAAACATGTATCACGATCTGGGTGATAACAAAAAAGGAGAATTGATATTCCCCCCATATTATATCTGGAATATTAAAGGGGTAAAAATTGGTTTTTTAGGATATACAGATCCATTGGTTCCTTTAAGACAATCGCCTAATTACAGCAAAGGGATCATTTACACAAAGCCTGAAGAAAACCTTGCTCATTATGCTGATGTGCTGCGCAATCAGGAGCAATGCGCTTATGTTTTAATTGTTGCTCATTTGGGTTTATCGCAGCAAATTCATTTGGCAAACTTGGAAGCATGCAAAGGAGTTGATTATATTCTTGGGGGTGATACACATGAAAGAGTTCGCAAACCTATTCAATGTACATTCAGTAAAGTTGTAGAACCTGGTGCCTTTGGTTCATTTGTTGGCAAACTTGATCTTACCATACAAAATGGACAAGTGATAAAAGATACATATGAATTGGTGGAGGTTAGTGCAGTTAAATATAAGCCTTCAAAGGAAATGACAGCCTTAATAAAAGAAAATGAAAAGCCATTTGAAAAAAATATTTATTCTATAGCAGGATATAGTACTATACCATTGTATCGGTACTTTGTGGTAGAAAATCCCATAGATACAATGATTCTGGATGCCATAAAATGGAAACTGCCTGAAGTGGATATTGTGTTGTCAAATGGATTTCGTTTTTGTCCACCCAGAGTAACTCCTGATCATACCGGGAATATTCCCATAACTGATGGATATATTTATGATATGTTCCCGGTGGATAGTACGGTAAGAGTAGGAACTGTTACTGGAAAACAGATCAAAGAATGGTTAGAAAGTGAATTGCATAATGTATTTGCAAAAAATGCATCTGAACGTTTTGGTGGATGGCTCATCAAGTTTAAAGGAATGAAAATAACTTTTAATGCTTTTGGCGAGAAAGGTAAACGAGTGAAAGATATTTCGGTTAGGGATGAAATACTTGTCCCGGATAAATTATATAAAATCTGCGCCTGCGAGAGGGATGGCGATCCTTCAGATATGCTTTGCAGGATGAGAAATGTATCGAATGCGAAAAATACACATCATACACTTCATTCAGTTATGCAGGATTACCTGGCAGCCAATTCACCGGTTACACCAACGGTTCCGTTAAATGCTGATATTTTAGATGCTCCGCAAACATTGCTTACGCAAGTAACCGGGGTCGATTACCAGTTTCGATAAATATTTATTTCATAAAATTATGAAAGATGGAGAAACGGATTAAATAAAAATGTGAGTTTAATATTATAGAAATGTTTCTGTGTAATTTTGTTTTAATACCGATTAGACAAACAATATAGTCCAATATCGGCTTCGCCTCATTGTACCATTTGTTTGATACCATACCGTAAAATCGGCACAGGTCGGCATAAACCACTGTAAGATTTTTTAAATATTGGCATATTTTAAAAATCACATTGGTATAAACTATTATTTTTAAATAGTAAAATGAATATAGAAAACCTTCAGCAAATATTTGAACCCAAATTATTACAGGAGATTCAGCAGTTTGGTACCCGGCAGCAATTTAATGAAGGAGACCTGATCATGGATTACGGAAAGTATATCCGCATGATGCCCATCATATTGAAAGGAACAGTAAAAGTGTTACGCCTGGATGAAAACGGAAACGAGATCCTGCTTTATTATTTATCCAGCAGTGAAAGCTGTTCCATGGCTTATAGCTGTTGCATTGAGGCCAAAAAAAGTGAAGTGAAAGCTATTGCAGAGGATAATGTGGAATTAATAGCTATACCACATATTAAGTTAGATGAATGGCTTTGCAAATACCCCAGCTGGAAAAATTACATCATGCGTAGCTTCAATGAACGTTTTATTGAATTATTAAGATCCATAGAAAGTATTGCTTTTCATAAATTAGATGAAAGGTTGATCGATTATTTAAAGGAAAAACAGCGGCTTTCAGGCTCCAGTGTAATAAAAGCATCTCATCATCTTATTGCAGATGAATTAGCTACTTCAAGGGTGGTGATATCCAGATTATTGAAACAATTGGAGAACAGTAAGAAGGTTATTTTATACCGAAATGAAATAAAACTGTTGTCTTCATTTTCATAAGTCCTTATCGGATTTTAATTAAATTACCTTTATTAAAAAAAACACCCTCTACAATAGATAAATCTTATTATTTGTTGTAAATTATAAGTGTAATACCATCTTGATTTATTAAGTAGTCCAAAGGACTATGTGGAAATCTTAGATGGCATTATACCGAACTAAAGTTGCTTTGGACTAAATACTGTTTATATTCGGTATAATCGGAGGCTTAATCATTTTCTTTTAATTATAAAATGGGTACAGAATTTAATAGTCAGTATGATCTGAAAAAAGGTGCATCAATTTATTTAGATAGACCTATTGTTTCTATGAAACGATCGGCTTATATAGGAATTATTAGCTTTCTCATACTTGCCTTTTTGTTCGGCGCTATTATTTACCAGCGATACAGTAACAGGAAACAGTACAAAAAGGAAGAAGCATTAACAGTTGCTAATAATGCCAGGCTAAGATTACAGGAGTCACTTGTTCTCAGTTTATCTGCTACCAGAACTCTTTCTTTCTTTGTTCAAAACGACGGTTCCGTAAAAAATTTCGATTCAATTGCTTCGCAGATCCTGAATGCTACGAATGATATTGATGCATTGCAATTGGTGCCTGGCGGTGTTATACGATATGTGTATCCTTTAAAGGGTAACGAAAAAGTTATTGGTTATGATATACTGAAAGACTCTGCCAGGAATAAAGAGGCATACAAGGCTATTGAAAAAGGAGAAATATATTTTGCAGGTCCGTTTGAATTAAAACAGGGAGGAATGGGAGTTGTGGGAAGGTTGCCAGTATTCAGAAATAATAAATTCTGGGGATTTTCTGCGGTCGTTATAAAATTACTCACTTTATTAAGAACTGCCGGCATAGATAGTACAGGCAATTCCGGGTATTACTATCAACTTTCAAAAATAAATCTGGATACTAAAAAAGAAGAGTTTTATATACAGCACCAGGTTCAGTTTTTGGATAGTGAAAATGTTTCTGTAAATGTACCCAATGGTGAATGGAAACTCTCAGTTATTCCGGTAAAAACATATTCCGGATTTGAAGATATTATTTTACTCGCCATTCTAGGGTTATTATTAGCTTTTTTAGGCAGCTTGTTTGTTTATAATGTGTCCCGAAGGCCCATGAAACTGGATCTGCTTGTTAAAGAAAGAACCAGGCAATTGAAAGAAAGTGAAGAAAAATTTTCAAGGGCATTTCAATCAAAAGTAATGGGGTTTGCCATATTTGACAGCGATTTCAAATTCATTGATATTAATGAAACGTATGCATCTATATTGGAATCCACCAGAGAAGAACTAATTGGTAAACTTTCTGATAACTCTGGATTGATCAGCAAGATAAATCCTGAAAAAAGAGCAGCAGTCAGCAATTATATCGAAGAAATATTGAAAGCTGAAGGCCATTTGAATAATTATGAAATAGAAATTGAAACACTGAAAGGCGAATTAGTCTATATACTAATATCTATTGAGCACATGGACTTAAATAGCAAAACACATTGGATGGCTTCTGTTATTGATATTACAGCAAATAAAAAAGGAGAACTTTTAGTAAAGGAAAGAGAAATAAAATACCGTTCATTAATTGAACAGGCATCTGACGGGATCATCATCACCGACTTGAAGGGTGTAATACTTGAAGTAAATCAAAGTATTGCCCGAATGGGTGGTTATGATATTGATTTTATGATTGGCAAACATGCAGAGCAATTTATTCCTCATGAAGATATTCAAGCAAATCCTTTTCGTTTTGATGAACTGTTACAAGGCGGAAGCTTGTTGCATGAAAGAAGATTTTTAAAAAAAGACGGAACATTTGTTTTTGTTGAGGTTAATTCAAAGATGACCTTATTAAATACGCTGATCGGTTTTGTAAGAGATATTTCTGCACGTAAACTAGCTGAAGAGGCTTTAAAAGTAAGTGAGGAAAAATACCGCACTTTAGTAGAACAGGCAAGCGATGGTATTTTTATTGCAGATAGATCAGGAAAATTTATTATCATTAATCCGAGTGGGATAAAAATGACAAGGTATTCGGAAAGTGAATTATTAGGTATGACTATTTATGATCTTGTATTAGCGGATGATATAAAAAAGGATCCTTTCCATTTTTCAGAAATGGCAAATAACAAAGTGGCAAGAGCAGAAAGAAGAATGCAGAGGAAGGATGGAACATTATTGGATGTGGAGGTTACCGCTAAATTCATTTCTGGTGAACGTTTCCTTGCATTTGTTCGTGATATTTCTGAACTTAAAAAAACTAAATTCGACTTAGAAAAAGAGTACAGGGATAATAAAGCACTGATCAATAGCACCAATGATCTTTTATGGTGTGTGAACACTGATTTTGAACTCATAGTTGGCAACTCAACTTTTATCAAACATATACATGACAAATTCGGTTTATCAATAAAACCAGGAGACAAAATTCTAAGGACAGATTATTTCTCTGAAGGATACATTCAGCATTGGAAAGATTTATATGAAAAAGGATTAGGGGGGGAAACAATATTTGTAGAATTCCAGGGAGAAGGAGCAGATAGTTTTACTGTATTTGAAGTAAGTATTCATCCAATCTTCAGTGGCGAAAATATTTCGGGTGTAGCCTGTTTTGCAAGGGATATTTCTGAAAACAAAAAAGCAGCGATTGAACAAATAGAAAGAGAAAAATTTCTAAGAGAAACCCAAGCCATTGCTAACCTCGGAACATATACTTTGGATATTACTACAGGCAGTTGGACTAGTTCTGAAATTCTGGATGAGATATTTGGAATTGATGCTGATTTTGATAGGTCTTATGAAAACGGGACAATTTTAATACATCCAGATTGGCGTAAATCAATAAACGATTACTTTATTGAGGAAGTGATCGGTAAAAAAACTCCATTCGACAAAGAATATAAAATAGTCCGCATAAATGATAAGGAGGAACGATGGATTCATGGAATAGGAAGCCTTAAATATAATGATAAAGATGAACCAATAACAATGGTTGCTACAATTCGGGATATAACAGAAAGCAAAAAAGCTGCAAAAGAATTGCAAGAAAGTGAAGAAAGGTATCGGGGGTTATTAGATAATCTGGATGCCGGTGTTGTTATTCATGCTCCCGACACTTCCATAATTAAAAGTAACCCCAAGGCATCAGAATTACTTGGTTTAAGTATAGATCAAATGAAGGGAAAACTGGCTATTGATCCCGAATGGAAATTTTTAAGAGAAAATAATACAGCATTGCCACTCGAAGAATATCCGGTAAATATGATAACTGCTCAAAAGAAAGGATTTAAAAATTTTGTGTGTGGGGTCAGCCGTCCTCTAACCAACGACATAAAATGGCTTGTTGTAAATGGCTTTCCCGTATTTGATAATAAAAATGAATTACTTGAAATAGTTATCAGTTTCATTGATATAACTGAGCGAAAAAATGGGGAAGAAGAAATAAAGGCCAATAGTAAACTTTTACGGGAACTTTATATCAATTCACAAAATATCAGGGAAGAAGAAAGGACCCATATTGCCAGAGAAATACACGATGAACTCGGGCAACAGCTTACCGGGCTTAAAATGGACTTGTCGTGGATAAATCGAAAGCTAAAATCGGAAGATCAAATGGTTAATGAAAAAATATCCGGAACATTAAATTTGATTGATACAACCATAAAAACTGTTCGAAAAATTGCAACAGAACTCAGGCCCAGTATTTTAGATGATCTGGGTTTAATAGCCGCACTTGAATGGCAAAGTGAGGAATTTGAAAAACGATCAGATATTAAAGTTAATTTCACAGGTAATATCGATCAAATAATTCTAAAGCCTGATATAATTACAGCTTTATTCAGGATATACCAGGAATTGTTAACCAATGTGGCCAGACATGCAGATGCAAAAACTATTAACACATCCATTTATATAGCTGATAATATCCTTCACTTAAATTTTCAGGATAACGGAATTGGGTTTATTGAAAATGATATTATCAGTAAAAAAACACTTGGATTACGCGGTATTATAGAACGAGTAAACCTGATCGGGGGGAAGTATGAAATTAAAACCAGCCCGGGAGAGGGTACATTAGTATTAATTTCTGTTCCTTTGTTAAACAATATTATTAACCCTTAAACTGATAATATGTTACATATATTAATTGCAGACGATCATATAGTGGTAAGAAAAGGGTTAAAACAAATATTATTAGAGCAATTTCCTACTGCACATATTGAAGATGTGCCAGATGCGGAGGAAATGATAAAAAAAATAATGAATGCTAAATGGGATGTAGTGGTAAGCGACTTATCAATGCCTGGTAGAAGTGGTTTGGATGCTTTGCAACAGATCAAGCATATCAACCCTGACCTTCCGGTACTCATTTTAAGTATTCATCCGGAAGAACATTATGCATTAAGGGTTTTAAAAGCCGGAGCCTCCGGTTATCTTAATAAAGGGTCCGCTTCCGAAGAACTTGTAAAAGCGGTACAAACTGTTCTCTTAGGAAAAAAATATATTTCAGCATCTGTTGCAGAAAAACTGGCTACAAATTTCTATTCGGATTCAGCCAAACAGGCTCACGAATTACTATCAGACAGGGAGTTTGATGTTATGAAACAACTGGCCATTGGTAAATCTGTTTCTGAAATTGCAGACATACTCTCATTGAGCGTAACTACGATCAGTACTTACCGGGCAAGAATAATGACAAAAATGAATCTTAAAACAAACTCTGACCTTACCAAATATGCCATTGAATCTAATCTCATTTAATGTTTTATCATAATGTAGTTTTAATACTACATTATAACTACGCTGTACTCTACGAAATGCTGGTTATACAAACCTTACATTGCATTGTCTCAATTAAATTAAGATGGAGAAGTTATCAGATAATACGCTCTTAATTGTTGATGATTCCCTGATAATTATTGAACGGTTGGTGGATATATTGAAAGGCCACCAAACTATTAAAAATATATTAACCGCAACAGGGCAAAAAGAAGCTTTTGATATACTGGCTAAAAAGAAAACCGATATCGTTTTATTAGATATCCAGTTATCGGGGGAAAACGGAATTGACTTATTGAAGTTCATTGTAAAAGAATACCCGGAAATTAAAGTGGTTATGTGCAGCAACCTTTCGAATGATTATTACAAAAAATTATGTAAAAAATTAGGTGCTTCACATTTTATAGATAAGTCAAAAGACTTTGAGCTTATACCCGGAATACTTACTTCAGTTTGATAATTAGAATAAAGAGATTACTTATAATATTTAACGATAATAAAAACTATGAATTACCTACTTTGATTTCTGATATTTCTATGCCTTTGCTCTTATGAAAAACAGTATTGCATTACTTATCTTGAATCAGGAAAATGCCCAAAGCAGCAAAATAACAGCCGAGAAAGTTTGAGAGGTTTTCTTTTAAATTTTCCGGCTTTTTGTTTTTCAGTAACAGGAGGAGAATGGTTTATTAACTGTAAATTCTGTCCACCGCTTTTTTATACTTTTCCATAATTACTTTACGTTTCATACTGAGCTTGGGTGTCATTTCACCAGTATCAATACTCCATTCGTTTGGTAATAATTCGAATTTTTTTATTTGTTCAACATGGTTAAAGAATTTGTTGAAAGACTCTATTAGTTCTTTATAAAGTTCAAGTACTTTAGGATTGTGAACCGCATCTTCATTTGTAACAAAACTGATTCCTTTCAGACGCATCCATTCTTTCAGGTTAGGCATAGAGGGAATAATTAAGGCACCTACAAATTTCTGATCAGCACCAACCACCATCACCTGTTCTACAAAAGGTGATTCCCTCAACTTATTTTCTATAGCCTGAGGGGCTACATATTTGCCGCCACTGGTTTTAAACAATTCTTTTTTACGGTCTGTTATTTTTAAATATTTACCATCTTCAAAAATTCCAATATCACCTGTATGAAGCCATCCGTTTATAATTGCCTCTGCTGTTAATTCCGGTTTTTTGTAATAACCCATCATTACACTGGGCCCTTTAACGCAGATCTCACCATCCGGTTCAATCTTAACTTCCTGGCCTTCCACAACCAATCCAACAGTCCCGAATTTTGTTCCACCTTTCTTTTTACAGTTTACGCTGATAACCGGACTGTTTTCAGTTGGCCCGTATCCTTCAAAAATTGGAATCTTTGCTGCATTAAAAATTCGTAACAAGCGTACCTGGCAAGCTGCCCCGCCAGTGATGATACATTCTACATTGTTGCCCAAACCTTCTCTCCATTTATTAAAGATCAGTTTGTTGGCCAATGATAATTGTAAATTATAGGCTAGTCCGCCTGATTGTATATTGTCATAATTCTCTCCTAATGATACGGCCCAATCAAAAAGTTTTCTTTTAATTCCGGTTAATTCAGAACCCTTTGACATGATCTTTTCATATACTTTTTCTAAAAGCCTGGGCACTGTTGTAAATATATTAGGTTTTATTTCTTTTAAATTTTCACCAATAGTATCCAGGCTTTCAGCATAGTAAATAGAAATTCCGGTAGATATATATATATAAGAAGCCATTCGTTCAAAAATATGATTCAATGGAAGAAAACTCAATGCCCGGGCTTTTGGATTGTCATAGAAAGGGAATGTTTTTTTTGCGTTGATTACATTGCTTACCAGATTCCGGTGGCTGAGCATTACCCCTTTTGGCGTACCTGTTGTACCTGAAGTGTAAATAATAGTTGCACAATGTTCCGCTTTAATTTTGTTTTTGAGATCAGCCAGCTTTTCATAAAAACCGGGTTCAATTGTTTCAAAAAGTGTTTTCCAATTATCAGTTCCCGGTAATTCATCAAAACTGTAAATATTAATTAATGAAGGAGTTCTGTTACGGTTATTGTTAACTTTTTCTAAAATATCCTGGCCACTGATAAAAACATATTTAATGGTAGCATCATTAAATATAAATTCTAATTCATTTACATTAGTAGTGGGATAAATGGGGCAAAGGGTAACACCAATTTGCTGACAAGCCATATCCAGCATCAGCCATTCGGGACGGTTGTTCGATATGATAGCGATTTTATCCTGTTGCTCCACGGTCATATCATGTCCACTTAATCCTATTTTTAATAAACCGGCACTTAATTTATTTATAGTGTCTGCAACGGTTTTTGTGCTGTATGTAATCCACTTAGCGTCTTTTTTTTCCGCCAGCATATCTTCCTGGGGAAACCTTTCAAGCTGGTCATACAAAAAATCAAAAATCCTTGAATTATCATTCATATACAATCGTTACGTTAAAAAGAAATTAACCACTAACGCACGAAGACGTTAAGTTTATATTAGCAAGTATTTTCTTAGCGCCTTAACGCCTATACGGTTATTTTTAAAGATTTTTATTTTTCAGTTTCTCGTACTCTTTTTCTACAAGGTCTTTTTTACTGCCGCCATATGCATTCAGATATTGAAACAGCAGGCCAATACCCCATCCAACCATAACCCATGCCGGCCAGGGGATTCCGTCATTACCTCCATGGCGTCCATCAGTAAACCACCATAAGATCCACAAAAACGCCACAACTATAAAATAAGATGCAAGGCTACGTTGAAAATCGGCCCTTTTTTTAGCTAATTGCCATAATTTATCATCCCGTTGTTCTTCCATGATTTTCTTTTTAATGATAACTAAGAAGCTGTCTAAAAATGAAACTTTACGGCGCATACAAAATCTACGGAACTATTTTTAAACAGCTTCTAAGTTAAATAAAAAAAGCCATCCATAGTTATAAGAGGGGTAAAATAAAAATACCGGTAATATGTTTAGTGGTAATACTGTCCGGAAGGGAGTTTAAAAATTTTCCCTTTTTGAAAATTACTGAATGAACTATACTCAGTACTATGAGTATTTGTCCAGTTTTGAAAAGCAGCCAGGTTTTGGGCCGACCCAAAGATCCATTGATTATATGCATCAAACATACCTTCCTGTATTAATTGCTTCTGATACTCAAACAAATGGAAAGGAAATTTAGCATTATTTCCGGTATTCCAGTCTAATATAAAACGTATACGGATCATAGCAAGTGATTCATTATTTATACCCAAGGATGCCAGGGATGTTTGTTTATTCATGCTTTGTAAAAATGCACGCACGAAATTATTTTTTTCTTTATAGTTTTGTTCGAGGTTAACATCAGAAAATAATTTTTTATAACTCTCCAGTAACATTTCTTTTACCTCGGGCGTTTTGTTTCCTATAGGATCTATATTGATAAATATTTCTCCATATAAAATGCTCCATACTTTATCTGTTGTTAAAAAATAATACTTGGCTGCATTGTAATAATTTTTTGAATAAGAAGGATCCAGCTCAATTCCTTTTTCCCATTGTTTGATTGCATCATAATTTCTTTGGGAGAACATCAATTCGCCCAAATCATTATATAAGAGACCGCTTTCCGGATTTTTTTTAATACCTTTTTTATATACTTTCTCACACTCTTTTTGCATGCTTAATTCCTTATAAATATTGCCGGCTATATGAAAACTCTGATCATCTGCATCCGTTCTTTCCAATACAGGTAAAATAATTTCCAATGCTTTGTTATTATCTTTCTGTAAATAATAATTTAATGCCAGATCCTTATTAATAGCAATATTTTGCGGATCAAGTTGAATGGCTCGATTAAGTACAAGTATAGCATTGGGATAGTCTCCCTGCTTCATAAAAGTTTTTGCAGTTTCGTGTAACTGTTTAGCATCAAGCGATTGTGCAGAACAGAATTGTGTTACTAAAATTATTAAAATGAGGGTCAAAATATTTTTCATCGTAAGTAAAGATAAAAAAAGAGGCGCTGATAACAGCACCTCTCATAAATTCATTTAAAAAATTTTCAATCTATTAAATGAGTGAGTAACCCATCTCTTAATTTTGGTTCAAACCATGTGCTTTTTGGCGGCATTACTGTCCCACTGTCTGCAACATTAAATAATTGTTCAATGCTTACCGGAAATAAACTGATTGCCAATTCCATTTCACCACTATTTACACGATTTTCAAGTTCTTCCAGTCCACGAATGCCACCAACAAAATCTATTCTTTTGTCAGTTCTTTGATCAATGATCCCGAGTAAGGGTTCCAGTATATTTTCTTGAAGAATGCTTATATCCAAAATACCAATAGGGTCCTCTTTATAGGTACCCGGCCTGGAGGTTAATTTATACCATTGGCCTTTAATATATAAGCTAAAATTATGTATAGTTTCAGGACGGTAAGCGTTTTCTTTCTTTTCAACGATGAATCTCTCATCCAGCTTTTTAATAAATTCTGTAGTGTTTAAGCCGTTAAGATCTTTAATAACACGGTTATAATCCATGATGTGAAGCTGATTGGAAGGAAACAACGTTGTTAAAAAATAATCAGCATTTGAGGTGGCCCCGGCCCCAAGTTCATTTCTTACCTTGGCTGCAGATGCAGCACGATGATGGCCGTCTGCAATATATGTAAAGGGTACCAGGGTTTTAAAATAGTTTGTCAGGCTTTTGATCGTATTGTCATCGCTAACGATCCATATACTATGTTGCACCTTATCCGCTGCAGTAAAATCATATTGCGGATTTTTTTCTGCGATCCACTTATTGATCAGTGTGTCTATTTCAGGAACATTTCTGTAAGCTAAAAAAACATTTCCTGTTTGAGCTCCTGTTATTTTAATATGATTGATCCTATCCTGTTCTTTTTCAGGCCTGGTGAATTCATGTTTTTTTATCAGGTCATTTTCATAATCGTCAACAGAACTTCCACAAACTAATCCTGCCTGGCTTTTACCGTTCATGGTTAATTTGTATATGTAATAGCAGGGCTTGTTTTCCCTGAATAAAATATTTCTGCTTATAAAAGCCTTCAGGTTCTCTTTTGCCTTTTCATAAACAACCGGTGCATGTATATCTGTTGTTGCGGGCAGATCTATTTCGCTTTTTGTAATGTGTAAAAAAGAATTTGGATTTCCCTGGGCTTCTACCTTGGCCTCTTTACTGTTTAAAACGTCATAGGGCCTTGATGCTACGCTCTTTGCATGTTGTGCTTCGGGCCTTAGTGCTTTAAAAGGGGTTATTGTGATCATGTGCCTTGTTATTAATTTTGATTACAAAAATAAACTTTACCTGGCTAGCTTATTTTTTTATAATTCAATTTTATTTATTAATGATTTTTGACAAATGTTTGCATAGCGTTTACCAATACCTGTACACTGTTCAATGGCAATGCATTATATAAAGATGCCCTGAAGCCACCAACAGACCGGTGGCCTTTTATTCCTATGATTCCACGTGAAATTGTATAATCCAGGAAATCTTTTTCCAGATTAGTATCTTTCATAACAAAGCATACATTCATTTTACTTCTGTCTTCAATCGCAACAGTTCCTGTGAATAAAGGGTTGTTGTCAATTTCGGAATAAAGCAAAGCTGCTTTTTCTGCATTTTTCTTTTCAATGGCCGCTATGCCTCCGAGTTTTTTTAACCAACGTAGTGTAAGTAAACAAACATAAACAGCAAATACCGGAGGTGTATTTAGCATACTCTCTTCCTGAATATGATTTCGGTAATCCATGATCGTAGGTATTGGCCGTTTTATTTTTCCTAAAATATTTTTATTGATGATAAGAAGGTTCGCTCCGGCTGGGCCTAAATTTTTTTGTACTCCTGCATAGATCAGATCAAAAGAATTAAAGTCCAGTACCCTGCTGAAAATATCACTGCTCATATCTGCTATAAGTGGAATACTGGTTTTAGGAATTCGTTGCCATTGTGTTCCGTAGATAGTATTGTTAGTAGTGATGTGAAAATATTTGGCATCATTGGGAACGGCAAAATCTTTTGGAATGAAATTGTAATTTTTTTCTTTGGATGAACAAACAACTTCTACCTTACCGAAAAATTTAGCTTCTTTGATCGCTTTACTGCTCCAAACACCCGTATCTGCAAATGCAGCTGTTTCTTTGGCTTCTAATATATTCATTGGAACCTGCATGAATTGAGTTGATACACCACCATGTAAAAAAAGCACTTCATGGTCAGTATCTAAATTCATGAGTTCTTTTACAAGTGATCTGGCTTCTTCCATAACAGCAGTAAATTCGGGAGTACGGTGTCCGATCTCCAAAATGGATAAACCGGTATCATTAAAATTTAACACAGATGCTGCAGCCTGTTGAAAAACTGTTTCAGGTAAAACAGAAGGCCCTGCATTAAAATTGTGGATTTTTATTCCTAAACCTATACCATCACTCATGTAAAAAAATTAAGCTGCAAAAATAATGAAATATGAATGATGCTTTAGAAAATAAAAAGAGGCTGCCTCTTTACGAGACAGCCTCTTTTTAATAAATAAATAATTTTTACTGTGAAATGATAAAACTATTGTTATAAATAGTGTTCTTATCAACAGATCTAATCCGGTACATGCCTGCTTTTAAACCTATGGTGTTTAAAATGGTTGAACCGCTAAAATTAAACGACCTGACCACTTTGCCCTGAATATCAAATACAACCGAATTCATTTTATTTGTTGAATTACCAGCGGTGATATTTATGGCCGTACCACCCGGTACAACCGAAGGATACAATTTCAACTGTTGAGTTGGTTTAATTTTTTCAATTCCGGAAGCGGTTTTAGTTAATGGCGTATTCACTGTAATATTGAATACATCTGTTATACAATTATTGGCATCAGTAACAGTGTATGTTGAATTAACAGCAGGGCTTACATTAATTGTTTTAGCCGTTTCGGTTGTAGACCAATTATACGTTCCTATCCAGGATGCAGTTAAATTAACATTGTCACCTGCGTTGATCGTGATATTTGTTGTAACATTTACGTCTTTCATCATGGTGAAATTATCTCTGATCACCCCATCAGACCCGATCCATTTGGCATCCAGACGGTTATTCTCAATTTCAAAAAATAGTGCACCACCATTAGTAACATTTGAATAATACATAGCATTGTGCGGATATCCTGAAGTGCTGCCACCAAGTTGTCCCGCTGACCCAACAATAGCAAACACAATTCCTTTACGTACATCAGCAGCATTTTTTACATACAGGCATGAGTTTGCAGTTCCATTATAAAGGGCACTGGCAGAACTTAATGCATGAGCTGCAGGACTAAAAGTAGTTTCTAAACCATAATGACCATTTATTAAGAAACTTCTTTCGTAACTATGACTGTGTCCGTTCAAAACCAAATCAACATTATATCTTTCCAAAATTCTAACAACATTGTTCCGCATATTGATTAATTCCGATTCTGTATCCGAATTATGAGAACCTTTTGTATATGGTGGGTGGTGAAAATACACAACAGTCCACTTCTGTGTGTTGGCAGCAAGGTCTTGCTTCAGCCATACAGCCTGTGGGCCTAAAGTGTCGTAAAGCCTGGTATTACCAGCCTCCCATCCGTATGAATCGAGCGCTACAAAATGTACGTTGGCATAATTGTAAGAATAAAAAGCCTCGGTATTGGATGCAACACCACCGGCTTCTCCCAGTTTAGGTAAAGTGAACATATCAAAATATGGAATGGCATGGTCTGCCTGTCGTGCGGAACTGCCAGCATAGTCATGATTTCCGGGGCTTGGCCAAAGTACATGATTTTTAGTAAGAGAGCCCTGGTAAATATTATAGAAGTTTGTTTGAAATTCTGCATCGGTACCGCTGTTATAAGCATTGTCGCCCATCAGCATCCAGATATCGGTATAATTGGTTCCGTTAAAAGCACTGTAAGCATTGCGTACATTCACCTGGTTAGTAGAATTATTGCCCATATCGCCCATGGCCATTACCCTTACTTTTTGTGTGCTGCCAACGATTGGCATTGTTCTGAAATAATTATTGGCATCACCCTGTAATGTTTGGGTGGTAGAACCAATTGAATAATAATATTGTGTATTTGCTGTAAGACCGGTAAGCGTTACAATATGTTCTGTTGTAGAAATATTATCCGTAACAGACTGTGTTAAACTTCCGGCAGTCGTACCAAAATTCACTTTACTGTTTGTAGCAACATTTGATCTCCAGCGGATAACAACGCCGGTTTGGGTGGCACTGTTCATATAAGGTCCGCGGGTAAGCGTTGCTGTTACCTGCCCTGCAATGTTTCCTATCAATTCAAGATCAAAAGAAAGATCGGAACTGGTTTTTATATTCTGGTGCATTTCTACAGCAATCACATTGGTGCCCTGTACCATTTGAGAAAGTAAAATTGCTCTAACCTGTGTTGTATTTCCATCATCGCTGGCAGCTGTTGAGGCTCTGGTTGTATTTGAAATAGTACCTGTAGGCATATTGGTTCTGAAACGTTCTGTTCCGTTTATATAAACAACTGCGCCGTCATCGCGTTTTAAGTTTAGTGTAAAGCCGGAATAAAGGCTTATATCAGGAATTGAAATTGTTTTTCTGAAATAAGTAGTGATGTATTTTGAGCTGGTATTTGGGCCAAAACTTACAACGGTTGTTTCATCACCATCGCCATAACCCAGTTGCGCATTACCGCTTGCCCAGGCAGCATCATTAAAGGCTGTCGTTCTCCAGGTAGTACCCTGGTTTGTTCCATTATCCAGGTATTTCCAGGATGAACCATATGGAATGATTGTTGTTTGGGCTATTGAGTTCATTGTGAAAAATGAACAAAAAAATAGTATCAGGTTCATGCGTTTCATAAAAAAAATTTTAATTTTTAAAAATGCAGGTGTTTAATGTTAGGAGGTACAAATTAAAATAAATATTCAACAAAACACTTTGTTAATTTTTTAAAAGATAAAGTTTTGTAAAATGCACACAACGAAAAAGGTGGGATAAAAACTATAATGCTACTCTTCCTGCCTTCCCATCATTTTCCCCGCATTATTCCATTTACTGTTCAACTCTTCAAATTCTTTGAGGTCTTTTTCTGATAATTTTTGTTCAATGAGACCTTTAAGGTCAGGTTGTCCGGCATTTACCCAGGCGGTGTACCAGAAAGATGCTACAGAAGATATAGATTGCCTCATCCGCCTTTCAATCATTCCATCCAGTTTATTATTATAAGCAATGGTAAATGCAGATGAATATTGCCTGATGATCACATTATTTCTTTGTTCGAATGAATATTTCTGATCATCCGGAAATGATTTTGTCAACTCTCTTTCAAATAACAATACACTGTCACTTGCTTTGGCACTTTCCAACACACGGGCCCAGATGAACTCTCCGGGATCTTTTATATAAACTGCTTTACCAATAAAAAAATCAAATTGCCTTTCGGCCAGTAATTCCGGCACCCTGCTTTCCCAAAATCCATGTATGCCTTTCTGATTGGTCAATTGGCCATTGTGATTACTGCTTGTGTGTAAAGGCACATGTGCATCTGAAATATAATGCCCGATCTCCGCACTGTTCTTCATGATCTTACTAAAATTTTTTTCCCTGAATGCGTTTGTAAGCCTTTGCAACATTACCTGTACATGCCACGGAACGATTCCATGTTGCATCAAAGTATCTTCAGAAAATTTTGCAACGGCATCCTGCCATTTTCGTGGCAGTGATTTATAAGGGTATTCGCCATAGCGATCAATATCTATATAATGACGTGGCCCTTCTTCCGGTATTGCATAACGGCGTTTATCAGGATCTATGGCGTGTTCAGCAATAAATTCAAGGTTTGGTTTATACAATACCATCATTTCCGGAGGCAGCAAAAAAGCAGCAAAGTAATTTATTTTCCTATGTGCATAAAATCCCCAGCAAAAACAATTTGTTGTGATGCTGCAGGCTATTACCAGGAAAAATATTCGCTTCATTTAAAACTATTTGTAAACGAAAATTACAGTAATTATTTTGTTTAAAACAGAACCTGCCTTTATGATTTAATAGTATCAGTTTGAATGGTAACATCTTCATCAATATCAGTTACACCGCCACTTACTGCAAATTTCATGGTTTGTGCACTGTTGATGTTCGTAATCGGCTTTACCCTCGATCTGGGCAGGATATATACATTTCCTGCTACAGAATATGCCATAGGTATATAAACAGATACATAATCTTTTAACCCAAAATCTGACATATCGTTCCTTGTTACAAAACCAAGCCTCCACACATCATTATCATCAACATTGGCTAATACATTTTGTGTGAATTTTTTTTTGTCGCCGGCAAATGCCTCAAAAAAATCTCTTGTAGTAGAATAAATATGTTTGATCCCGGGTGTTTTTTCCATGAACTTATCCAAAAAACTAATGATGCGGCCGGTAATGAAAAATGAACTGAAATAACCGATCAAAATGATAACAGTAAGAATAATGATGAGGCCTACACCATAATTCTGTACATGAACAACCCCTTTATCATCTACATAGGTAAATAGAGGAATCCAGCCGTCTATCGTTGTTATTACCGCATACAGTGCATATAATGTGATTGTAATTGGTGCAAGAACCAACAGACCCTGCAAAAACCATTGTAGCAGTTTTTTATAATGAAATGCTGTTTTCATGAGAAAATGTTTATTGCTCAAAGATACTTTAATGAATATAACAGTATAAATTATTAGCGTTCAAAACGTTTGACATGCTCAATTGATAGAGAAATGGAACAAATTGTTCAGCATAAACCAATGAAACTTCTTCCAAAAATTGTTACGAATGGTAAAAAAAAGTGATGGAAACTTTGGTTACATTAAAAGTTTCCTTAGTTTTGCACTCCAATTATGACAGATATAGATATAAAACAAAGGATACAGAAAGCAGCTCACGACCTGGTGATGCAATACAGCATTCGCAGTGTAAGTATGGATGACATAGCTGCCAGCGTTGGTATGAGTAAGAAAACCATTTACAATTACTTTAAGGATAAAGACGAATTAATTGAAGTTGTTGTAGAAGATGTAATTGATACCAATCAATGCACTTGTAATCTCGACAGGGAAAAAGCTGACAATGCAGTTCATGAAATTTTCCTCGTTATGGAAATGGTAGTGAAAATGTATAAATCGATGAATCCGTCTATCTTATTCGATATGCAGAAATACCATCCTGTCGCGTTTCAGAAATTTCAGAAACATAAAAACGAGTACCTGTATAATGTTTGCAGGCAAAATCTTGAAAGGGGAATCAAAGAGGAATTATTCCGACCGGAAATTGTAATAGACATTCTGGCTAGATACCGTGTGGAAACTATGTTCATTCCTTTTAATCCTGAATTTCAACGCAGTTTAAAACACAGCCTCCTTGAAATTGAAGCGGAAATAATTACTCATTATCTTTTTGGGATGGTAACATTAAAAGGCTACAAAATGGTATTGAAATATATGGATCATAAAGCAAAACTGATAAAAATATAATGGTAAGAATAAAAATAAGTGTGATGAAAAAATTAAGGGATTATAGCCTGCTGTTTTTAGTACTGATGTGTTTGTCAACAAAAATAATTGCACAACAGGCTAATAAATTTTCTGCACAACAGGCAGTCGATTATGCTAAAGCACATTCAGTAGAAATAAAAAATGCTTTGCTGGATATATCAATTCAAAAGCAAACCAATAAAGAAATCACATCAATTGCTTTGCCTCAGATAAATGGCTTCAGCACGCTTACACATTATCTTGATATTCCAGTAACGCTCATACCCGGCATAATTACAGGTCAGCCTGAAGGTACATTTACCCCTGTACAATTTGGTACAAAATGGAATGCTATTGCAGGGGTAACATTAAGCCAGATCATTTTTGATGGCCAGGTATTTATTGCGCTCAAAGCACGAGATGGAACCATAAAATTACAAGAGAATATAGCAGAACTGACCGAAGAGAATATTAAAGCAAATGTGTATAAAATATACTTCTTGCTTGTTACAAGCAAATTGCAAATTGAGTTACTGGATGAGAATATCATCCGCCTTGAAAAATTAAGCCATGACGTTAAAGTGATGTATGATAATGGATTTACTGAAAAATTAGATATCGATAAGCTCGCAGTACAGATCGCTAATCTGCAGACAGAAAAACTTAAAGCAGAGAACACGATCAAAAATGGCTATTCCGGATTAAAGTTATTAATTGGTATGCCGATTCTTGACAGTTTAGTTTTAACAGATACTCTAAGCGACAATAAAATCAAAGAAGGAGTATTAGAAGCCAGCCAGTTTAATTATAGCCAGCGAAAAGACTTTCAGATTTTTGAAGTTACCAATAAGCTAAATGGCCTAAATGTAAGGCGGTATAAGTTATTGCAGATTCCAACTTTTTCATTGGTAGGCAGCTATAACAAGCAAGCCCAAAGAAATAAATTTGATTTTATTGGAAGAGGAGATTGGTTTACCGCATCTTATCTCGGCATTCAAATGCAGGTTCCCATTTTTAACGGGTTAGCTATGAGAGCAAGGATACAGAAAGCAAAACTTGAGTTGCAAAAAACACAAAACAAAACAGAAGCATTAAAAATTACTATTGATCGGGAAATTGAAAGCGCAAAAAATAATTTCATGGTAGCTATTGCAACGATGGATTATCAGAAAAAAAATATGGCACTGGCAGAAAAAGTATATGGTCAGACCAAAAAAAAATATGAGATCGGTACAGGTTCGGCAACAGAGATCAATACAGCTCAATTAGATCTTAAAACAGCACAAACTAATTATATCACTGCTTTATATGATGCCATCATCGCAAAAGTCGATTTCTTAAAAGCTACAGGTAAATTCTAAAAAATTATGATCAACAAAACAGAAATGAAAAAAATTACTAAAATATCAATTGCAGCAATACTGTTTCTTCTTATTGAATCCTGCGGTATCAGTTCTACAGATGAATCTGCCGGTATTACGGATAAAAAAACTGCACTCGAAAAGCTTAAAGCTACTCAGGTAAAAACTGAAGAAGAGATCAGAAAATTACAGGCTGAACTGGAGAAACTGGATAGCAATACAGCCAATGCTGCTAAGATAAAATTAGTCTCAGTTACCCCGGTAACCACACAGGATTTTAAACATTTTATTGATTTGAAAGGACAGGTTGATGCTGATAATATTTCTTATATATCTCCACGCGGTATGGGTGGACAGGTAAAAGCAATATTTGTAACAAGAGGCCAAATGGTTAAGAAAGGGCAGTTACTTCTGAAACTCGATGATGCCATTATGCAGCAACAGATAATAGCAGCCAGGCAACAACTGGAAGGAATCAAAACTCAGTTGGCTTTTGCAAAAAACCTTTACCAACGGCAGAAAAATTTATGGGAACAGGGTATAGGTACCGAAGTACAACTGATCACTTTCAAAACAAATGTTGAAGCGCTCGAAAATCAACTGAAATCAACAAACGAACAGGTTCAGCTTGCTGTAGAACAGGCAAAAACAAGTAATGTATTCAGCGATGTTAGTGGGGTGGCTGATATAGTTAATATTAAGATAGGAGAAACTTTTACAGGGATGACTGCAATGGGTCCGCAGATAAAAATAGTAAATACTTCCTCTTTAAAAGTAATTACAAATGTGCCGGAAAATTATATAACCAGAATACGTAATGGCTCTGTGGTAGAAATAACAATTCCGGATGCAAATAAAAAAGTAAACAGCACCATTTCTTTAATAAGCCAGTCGATTGACCCGATACAAAGAGGTTTTATTGCCGAAGCAAAAATTCCTTATGATGCTACATTAAAACCTAGTCAATCTGCTATTGTAAAAATATTGGATTATGAAGCGCCTAATGCCATTGTTATTCCTGTGAATGTGTTGCAATCGGATGAAACAGGTAAATATGTTTATGTATTAACAAAAAGCACTAACGGCAAATCAATGGCACACAGGATCATTATAACCATTGGGGAAGTGTATGGCGAAAATGTTGAAATAAAATCCGGCCTTAAAGCAGGTGATGATTTGGTAACGGAAGGATTCCAAAATTTGTATGAGGGTCAAATGATCACTACAACAGTAAATTAAAATGTGAATCTGGTGAAGTATAGAATTGTAGCATTCTTTCCTCAGGAAAAATTATCAACAATAAACCTGCATAGTAACTTAATACCGGGTATGAAATAATAAAACTTAATCACCTTCTTTTATTCTCTTGCCGGAGAAACAGAGTGGGCAAAATAAAAACATATGAATTTTATTGAAGGCGTGAAAGAAAAGTTTAAAGAGTTTTCTCCTACAAGCTGGTCTGTTGACAACCGTACAGCGATTTACATAATAGCAGTACTGATATCTGTTTATGGGCTTATGAAGTTCAACAACATGCCAAAGGAACAGTTCCCGGATATTGTTGTACCTACCATTTCTATTGTTACTGTTTATGCAGGTAACTCGCCAAAAGATATTGAGAATTTGGTAACCCGGCCCATTGAAAAACAATTGAAAGGTATCAGTGGAGCCAAGGTTAAAAAAATAACCAGTACATCCCAGGCAGATTATAGCTTGATCGTAACTGAGTTTGATACGGATGTAAAAACAGAAGTAGCTAAGCAAAAAGTAAAAGATGCCATTGATAAGGCAAAAACTGATTTGCCGGATGATTTGACTTCAGAACCTAGTGTGGCCGAGTTTGCTTTCAGCGAAATGCCTATCATGTTTGTAAACGTTAGTGGCGATTATGATGGCATTAAACTAAAACAGTATGCCGATAAAATGCAGGGCCGTTTTGAAGAACTTAGCGAAATAACCAGGGCAGAAATTGTGGGTGCACCTGAACGTGAGATACAGGTAAATGTCGATCTATACAAAATGAGCCAGGCCAGGGTAAGCTTTATGGATATTGAAAATGCTATCAGTAGAGAGAACAGGGATATTACCGGAGGAATGATTGAAGTTGGTGACATGAAACGTACTATAAAGATAAAGGGTCAATTTACCAGTGCATTAAACCTTAATAATATTGTTGTACGAAGCAGTGCACAAGGTGCTACTGTTTATTTAAAAGATATAGCCGAACTGAAAGATACCATTAAAGAAAAAGAAAGTTATGCCCGTTTGGATGGAAAAAATGTTGTTACGCTAAATATTGTCAAGCGTGCCGGAGAAAACCTCATCAATGCAGCAGATAAAATAAAAAATATTGTGGCAGAAATGAAGGAAAAAGAAGAGCTGCCTAAAGATTTAAAAGTAGTTATTACAGGTGATCTGAGTAAAGCAACCAAAACCTCTTTTAATGAATTGGTTAATACGATCATTATTGGTTTTGTGCTGGTACTCTTAATCCTTATGTTCTTTATGGGTGTTACGAATGCCTTTTTCGTGGCGTTAAGTGTTCCATTGAGTGTATTCGTAGCCTTTATGTTCTTGCCTTTGGCAGATAGTATTATTGGAACAACAGTTACTTTGAATTTTATTGTGCTGTTTGCATTATTACTTGGATTGGGAATTATTGTAGATGATGCAATTGTGGTAATAGAAAATACACACCGTATTTATAAAAATGGAAAAATACCTATTGTACGAAGTGCCAAGGAAGCAGCCGGCGAAGTATTTATACCGGTATTGGCAGGCACTGCAACAACACTGGCGCCTTTCTTCCCGTTACTTTTATGGAAAGGGCTGATAGGGAAGTTTATGATTTATCTGCCTGTAATGTTGATACTGACATTAGCAGCTTCGCTCATTGTTGCATTTATTTTTAACCCGGTTTTTGCGGTTAGTTTTATGAAGCCGGAAGGAAAGGAGTATGAAAAACCCAAAAAGGCTATCTGGACAAATAAATGGTTCGTCCTTTTTGCAATAGTAGGTGTTTTTTTGCATTTGGCAGGTATGCATGGCACGGCTAATTTTCTTTTAATGATGGCACTGCTGATGGTATTCAACGCTTATGTATTGAACGGAGCTATTCATGCTTTTCAAAAAAGAGTTTTGCCTGCTTTAATGAACCGGTATGAAAAATTATTAAAATGGATTTTGGTTGGCTGGAGGCCTGTTTGGGCTTTCACATCTTTATTTTTATTGTTTTTCATTTCTATATTATTGTTGATGGCACGTGGTAACAAATCTACTTTCTTCCCCAGCGGCGATCCTAATTTTATATACGTATATATAAAATTACCTGTTGGTACTGATATCAAATTCACTGATAGTATTACTCATCTACTGGAAGGAAGGGTACAAAAAATTTTACAAAAAGAATTGCCTGAACAACCCGGTGGTATTGTTGAAAGTATAATTACCAATGTAGCAGTTAGCGCCAATAATCCAAGAGATAATAACAGGAGCGTACAACCGAACCTGGGCCGCATACAGGTATCTTTTGTTGAGTTTGATAAACGGGAAGGGAAGAAGACCATGCCATTCAAGGATGAAATACGCAGGCAGATGAAAGGAATTCCCGGTGCCAGCATTGAAGTGGCACAGGAAGATGGCGGGCCACCTACAGACCCTCCGGTTAATATTGAAGTACAGGGAGATAATTTTGAGAGTATTGCAAAAGTTGCCAGCGATTTGTCACATTATATGGATACTAACCAGGTTATTGGTATTGAAAACCTGCAAATGGATGTTGATCTGAACAGCCCGGAAATAACTATCAATGTAGACAGGGAAAAAGCTATGATGGAAGGCATCAGTACCGGGCAAATTGGGATGGAGATCCGTACAGCATTATTTGGTAAAGAGGTAAGCAAATTAAAAGATGGTGAAGACGAATATAAAATACAGTTGCGCACTACCGATTTGGTAAGAAATAGTATTACTGATCTCATGAATATGCGTATCACTTTCATGGATATGAATACGATGCGGGTAAAGAGTATTCCTATCAGTGCACTGGCTACTGTTGATTATACAACTGCAACGGGTGCAGTAAAACGTAAAAATGTAAAACGTACTATACAGTTACAAAGCAACGTACTGGATCCTACCATGGTAGGTAAAGTAAATGCTGAATTGCAAATAAAGCTGGATGATTTTAAAACAAAAAATAAAGTACCGTCTGATGTTACCCTGAAACTAAGCGGACAAAGCGAACAGGAAAAAGAGACCCAATCTTTCTTGGGAATGGCATTGTTGATTGCTTTGGGTATCATTTTTATGATATTGGTGTTGCAGTTCAACAGTATCAGTAAACCGTTTATTGTTATCACAGAAATATTTTTCAGTATCATAGGTGTATTACTGGGCTATGCTTTTACAGGTATGACAATTGCAACCATCATGTTGGGTGTAGGTATTATTGCTTTAGCAGGTATCGTAATTAAGAACGGAATTTTATTAATTGAATTTACTGATGAATTACGTGGCAGAGGAATACGTACTAAAGATGCCGCGATTGAGGCCGGAAAAATTCGTATCATACCGGTAATGCTTACTGCCATTGCAACCATACTCGGCCTGCTGCCTTTGGCTGTTGGGTTTAATATTGACTTTGTCTCCTTCTTTCAACATTTGAATCCGCATATATTCTTTGGTGGGGATAGTGTGGTATTCTGGGGGCCTTTAAGCTGGACAATGATCTTCGGTTTAATATTCGCTTTCTTCCTTACATTGATAATGGTACCAAGTATGTACATTATTTCTGAAAGGTTACGTCGCCCGATGGAAAAATTTTACGGTTCCAAATACATAGGATTACTTGGTTTTGCCGGGCCATTCTTTTTCATCTTTGTAGGTATTATGTATTTAGTAAGAAGGATCCAGGGGAAAAAAGTATGGAATGGATTGCTGAAGAAAAAATAACTTCTAATCTTTGGCAAAGGTTTAAACTTTACCAAAGATTCGGGCTTCAATATTTCAACAGTTTCTATTGTTAGATTTCCATCTAAATTTGTAAGATGAAGATCCTTATTGTTGAAGATGAACAACAACTGCTTGAATCTATTTCAGGCTACCTAAGGAAACAAGGATTTATTTGCGAAGAAGCAGATACTTGGTTGAAAGCAGAGGATAAATTGTTACTTTATCAATATAATATCGTTATACTGGATATCACCCTACCCGATGGAAATGGACTTGACCTCATCAAACTGCTCAGGAATTCAAATCCTGATACTGGTATTCTTATTGTTTCTGCAAAAAATTCTTTGGATGATAAATTAACAGGACTCGACTTGGGTGCAGATGACTACATTACCAAACCCTTTCATTTATCCGAACTGAATTCAAGGATCAATGCTATCATCAGACGCAAATATTTTCATGGAAACAGCCACATCATACACAACGAAGTTGAAATAGATACAGCTTCAAAGCAGGCTATTGTTAATAATAAACCACTTAATCTCACGAAAAAAGAATATGACCTGCTGCTTTACTTTATTACAAATAAAAACAGGGTCCTTACTAAAGACGCTATTGCCGAACATTTGTGGGGTGATAATATTGACCTGGCAGATAACTTTGACTTTGTTTATACCCACATAAAAAATCTCAGGAAAAAAATATTGCAGGAAGGCGGAACTGATTATCTTAAAACTGTGTATGGAGTTGGCTATAAATTTACTGAATCATGAGGTTATTGCAAAAAACAAATAGATACTATTTTCTTTTCACTGCCATACTGCTTATTTTAGTTGGTACATTACTCTATTATATACTCACCAACATTACTAAAAATGAAATTACCGAAAAGTTAGTCCATAATAAAACCCGTATTGCAGAACAAATAAAAAACAACAACGATGTAATTGAATTACCACCTGTTATTGAAATATCAGCATTGGAACTGTTTCAGGTAAACAGACTTATAGTTAATGATACTGTTATGTTTGATCCGGTGGAGAACGACGTTGAGCCTTTTAGGCAGCTGGATGCCATTGAAAACATTCATGGTAAAACCTACCGAATTATACTGAGGCAAATCATTCTGGAACCACACGATTACTATAATTCAATTGCTTTTACAATTATAACAGCTATCCTTTTACTTTTAATAAGCCTGTACCTGCTGAACAGGCTCATTTTACGAAATATCTGGAGGCCCTTTTATTATAATTTGGAATCAATAAAGAATTTTGCACTACAAAAAAATAAATCAATTAAACTATTATCGTCCAATATCACGGAGTTTTCAGAACTAAATGTATCAATTGAAAAACTGACAGAGAAAGCCAATGCTGATTACCAGTCTCAAAAAGAATTTATTGAAAATGCTTCACATGAAATGCAAACACCTCTTTCTGTAATTCAGGCAAAACTGGAATTATTCCTGCAATCAGAAAATTTAAATGAAGAGCAGGCTGCACAGATCAAATCTGCTTATACTTCTGTACAACGCATTTCAAAACTTAACAATGCATTATTATTACTTACAAAAATTGGTAATAACCATTTTGTTCAAAAGGAAAATATATCAATAGCCGAAGCACTGGAAAAACAATTACTACATTTCGATGATTTTATAGTTGCTACAAAACTGGAAGTTGATAATATAATGGGAAAAGACATTACTGTAAATGCCAGCAGGCCACATATAGAAATACTCTTGTCGAACCTCATTGACAACGCTATAAAACATAATATTTATCAGGGAAAGATTAAGATTGAATTACAGGGAAGATCACTTGTTATTTCAAATACCGGCAAGCCTCTTACAGTTAACCCCAATCAACTGTTTGAACGTTTCAAAAAAGGAAATCCTTCTTCTGCATCACTGGGCCTGGGCCTTTCCATCAGTAAAAAAATATGCGATATTAATGGCTGGCAAATGAATTATACCACAAAAAATGAAATGCATACTTTCCTGGTAAACTTTAGTTAACTCCTGTTATTTGCTGTATACAGCAGTCTAACTTATTTCACATACAGGATTTCTCCAGAATTGGATGGTAGGTTTATAGAAAAAAGAATATGATGTGCAGGCAATCATTACTACTTGTAGTATTAGTATCTGCCTTAGCTGCCGGTGGGGCTCAGGAATCTTTAGGCCAGGAAAAAAATAAGGTCAGCGACAGCCTATTACAGGGTATGCAACAAATAAAATTAATCGAAATCAAAAAGTATTCAGGGGATTTCGCATTTAGGAATAAGGCTTTTATTAAAAGTGCCTGTGTAGCAATACCCCTTATTATTTTGGGAATTTATAATAATGATGATGATGGATTCATAAATAAATATGAGGTTAGGGAAGACCGAAATGAACATATCTGTAATTTTAGAACAAAGGCCGACGATTATTTACAGTTTGCGCCGATTGCCGCTGTTTATGCAATGAATGCTTTTGGCTTAAAAGGAAAACATGATATATGGAATCAGACAGCCCTACTTATAAAATCGGAATTAATAATGAATGCAATAGTTGTTCCTTTAAAAAAATACTCGCATGTGTTACGCCCGGATGGAAGCAACTATTATGCTTTTCCATCGGGGCATACTGCTCAGGCATTTCTTTCAGCAGAATTTTTAAGGAGGGAATATGGTAAAAAATATCCACTGCTGGCTATTGGGGGATACCTTGTGGCGACAAGTGTAGGAGCAATGCGTATTTTAAATAATAGGCACTGGATAACAGATGTTATTACCGGTGCAGGCATAGGTATTTTATCCGCTAACCTTGCTTATTTATCGCACCGGAATAAATGGCCTATATGGAAAAAGAAAATTCAATTCGTCCCAACATACAACGGACACAGCGCAGGTATTTATCTGAATTATTGTTTGGGGAAATAAACTGCTTTAATAAATTCAAATGAAAAGTTCATTTGTAATCATATTATTAACCTGAGTTCGGGATAAGAAACGAAGATAAATTTGTTTTCTATTAATTGGAGTGTTATGAAATTAAGAGTAAAGAACCAATGCGGAAGCTACAGTAGTACAAAAGATGATTACAGTTATATGGCAGGAACAGCTTGTCCCGATTATTTCGGGAGGCTGTAATCCCCGCCCGTACCGAACGGCACGTTCGGGCGGGGTTCCTGCCTTGACTTTTTTTGGAACATCCCGAAGAGCGCAGCGGAACTCGGGAGTACTTTTTTTGTTAAGAAAAAAGTTGAGAACAACAAGTAATTAGTATCTAACAACTTATAAAATATCTTATCCCGAACTCAGGTTATTAGTATAATCGGTATTAAAAATAGATTTAAAGTCTTAAGCCGCTTTCTGTCTATGTTTCGACAAGCTAAACATGACAGAAAGCTGTCAGCATGAGCTTGTCGAAGGCATAGTATTAAAAATGATTTGACAAGGTTAATAGCACAACGCGTTATAATATTGTATATTGCATTTAAACATAATTCGATTGTAAATTCAATATTAAGTGCTACAATATTTCTCCAGAATCGGGGGATAGTTTTACTAAATATTTTTTTTCAATTATAAATTTAAAACAATCATCATGAAAATTTTTTGGTTCTCTCTGGTTATTCTTATTTGCGGATTCACTGTAACCGCACAAAAATTAAAAGAAGCTGCTGTTCCGGCAGAGATAAAGAATAAATTTGCTACTATGTATCCAAATGTAATCGAAAAAGATTGGGAAAAAGAAGAGGGGAAATTTGAAGTTTCCTTTAAAATCAACAATGACGAAACCTCGCTGTTATTTGAAGCAAATGGAACACTTGTTCAAACAGAAGTTGAGATACCGGTTTCATCCTTACCAAAAAACATTAGTGATTTTGCAACAAAGAAATTTCCAGGAAAAAAAATGAATGATTTTGTAAAGATAACAGCCGCGAATGGCAATGTTACCTATGAAGTGGAAATAGGTGACGAAGATTATTTCTTTGATGCTAATGGCAATTTTCTAAATAAAGAAAAGGATCATCTAAAGGATGACGACAAGAAAGAATAACAATAAAACTTATAAATATTCTTATAGTTTAATGATGCTGCTCACGAAAAGGGTGGCATTTATTTAATAATAGTAACTGGTATAGCAGTAATAAATATTAAAGAAATCAGTATTCAAATTTTAAAACTACAGTTATGGACAAGTTAGAACTTAAATGAACAAAGGATGAAATAAAAAGTAAGGTAATGCAGGTGCATGCAATCCTTTCAGATGATGATTTTATGTATAAAGAAGGAAAAGACTATAAGCTTTTTGTAAAACTTCACCAAAAGGGAGCGACGAATATGTAAAATGGATAAAATTATTGTGATATAGATCATGTATGTTACTAATAAAGCCAGCGTTAAATATTTATTTTCAGTGAACTTAATAGCAGACTAATTCGTTAAACAAATTATGAAAAAATTAATTTTACTTACAGCAATTACAATTTCAACGTCGAATGCATTTAGCCAGTCTCAACCTGATTTGAATGCATATAACAGGCAAAAAAATAAGATCACTAAAAATGGCATGAAAGTTCTTGCCGGTTGGTCTGCCGCAAATGTGATCTACAGTGCTATAGCTACAGGACAAACTACAGGAACAAGCCGTTATTTTCACCAGATGAATGTAATGTGGGGCGGCATCAATCTTGGGATTGCAGCTTTGGGTTACATGGGTGCAAAAAACAAAGACGGGATGTCGCTTATGGAATCATTGAGGAAACATGCCGGAGTTGAAAAAACTTATTTATTCAATGCTGGTTTGGATTTAGGTTATATAGCATCCGGATTCTACCTGAAGGAAAGAGCGAAAAGCACAACTAAAAACCGACAAAAACTTAAAGGATACGGGGAAAGTGTCATTCTGCAGGGAGCTGCATTGTTGCTATTGGATGGCGTTATGTTTACCTTGCATAACAAACATGGAAAAAAATTATATAAAATGATAGATATGGTACAGATAGGTGCAACCGGCAATGGAATGAGTATGATTGTAAAATTATAATTAAAAGATACAGAACTGAAGTCCTTCAAAACATTTTATCAATAGCCCTGGCTTTAATGCCGGGGCTATTGATTGACGGCTCCAAACTCTGGGCCGGAGTTTTAACCCTTTTGAAAGCAGATATTCCCGTTTATAAAATTGATATACTGTAATTGTCCAAAAGAATTATTTTGCAAAAAAAATAACATGAGAACAAATCACGAAATCGATTACAAGGTCTATGGAGAAGAACTCCAGTTTGTAGAAATAGAGCTTGACCCTAATGAAACAGCCATTGCAGAAAGCGGTGCTTTTATGATGATGGACAATGGAATTGAAATGCATACCATTTTTGGGGATGGCAGCCAGCAACAGGATAACAGTATATTAGGAAAATTATTCAGTGCCGGTAAGCGTGTACTGGTTGGCGAGAGTTTGTTTATGACAGCATTTACCAATACAGGACAAGGGAAAAAAAAGGTCAGTTTTGCTGCTCCCTACACTGGTAAGATCATTGCATTTGACCTGAAACAGTTAGGTGGAAAGATCATAGCTCAGAAAGATGCTTTCTTGTGTGCAGCAAAAGGGGTTAGTATTGGTATTGAGTTTCAAAAAAGATTGGGTACAGGTATATTCGGAGGTGAAGGCTTTATCATGGAAAAACTGGAAGGTGATGGCCTGGCATTTGCACACGCAGGAGGATATGTTGTAGAAAAAGAATTACAGCCAGGTGAAATTTTAAAGGTTGATACAGGTTGTGTAGTTGCTTATACTGCCGGAGTAGACTTTGATATTGAATTCATACGTGGAATTAAGAACTGGATGTTTGGTGGCGAAGGATTGTTCTTTGCCAAACTGCAGGGCCCCGGAAAAGTGTGGTTACAATCTTTACCTATAAGTCGACTGGCAGGACGTATCATGCAATACGGAACATACAAACGTAAAGAAGAAGGAAGTATTCTGGGCGGATTAGGAAATTTACTGGACGGCAGGGGATAGTTTTTAAAGCTATTTTTAAAAAAAATGTTATAGAAGGTTTAGGAGCTTAAAATCTAAACCCTCTAAACCTTTTTATAAACTATCAAAACTTATTTTCTGTTTCCATCAACATCCAACTCGATAATTTCATATCCTGTTTTTTCCAATCCGGAAAGAATCTTAGACTTATCACCTACCAATAAAATTGTCATCTTATCCATGGTTAGCCATTTTTTTGCTAAAGCATCCATTTCATTCTTTGTAATATTCTTTAAGACTATGTTTTGGGCATCAGCAAAATTATCAGCTAGATTATATTCCTGTATCCGTCCTATAAATCCTGCTTTCTGAGCACCGGTTTCATATAATAAAGCATCTCTTTGTCCAAGAGAACTCTTTAAAAATGTTAGTTCTTCCTGCGTGATACCTTTTTCTGAATAGTTCTTGATTTCTTTTACAAATTCTGCAAGGGCACTATCTGTTGCATCTGCCCTAATGCCTGAACTGAAAGTGAAATCTCCGGTATAATGATCTCCAGAAAAAGAAGAACGTGCACCATAGGTCCAGCCTTTGTCTTCTCTTAAATTAATATTGATACGGCTATTAAAATTGCCTCCGAAAATATAATTGACCAGCCCCGCTTTAAAATATTCTCCGGTAGCATCATATTTTAGATCCGTTACTTTTCCTATACGAAATTCAGTCTGTGCAGCTTTTGGCACGTCTACCAAATAAATAACAGTCTTGTTTACTGAAACTGCTGCAGTAGGTTTTTGCAGATCTGTTTTTTTATTGGGTAATTTATTCAGAAAACTGAGGTAAGGTAATATTTCATTTTCTTTTATGTCACCAACAATTACAACTCTGGCATTCTGTGAGGTCATCAAATTGTTATAATAATTCTGTACATCTGTAAGGGATAGATGCTTTATAGTATTTTCAGAACCGTTTTCACTTAGTCCAAGAATATTATTACTGCCATACATTATTTTGTCATAAACATTGTTGGCAATAGTTGCAGGTTGAGATTTAGCTTGTTTAAATCCTTCCATTGCCTGTTTTTGTAACCTTGTAAATGCATTCTCTGTAAAATTTGGTTGTAACATCCGCTCCTCCAATAACTTCAATGTTTTGTCAATATTCTTTTTCAGTGATTGCACCGTAAATCTGATACCATCTAAGCCGGAATTTACTGAAATATTACTACCAAGTTTTTGTAAAGCAACACCCATTTGTTCTGCTGTGTAATTTTTTGTGTCTTCGCCTAACATATTAGCAGTCATTTCGGCAATTCCCATTTTACTGGTGTCAGCAATTTCAGCTAAATGACCACCGGGGATCGTGATCTGAATGGTAACTGTAGGGATTTCTGTATTCTCGGCACCAATCATTTTTATTCCATTAGGTAAATTTTTCTTCCAGAATGCAGGAACTTTTATAACAGGATTGGGGCCATTACCAGGTATTTTTGACCGGTCAAAATTATCGACAGGTTTATTATAAGCAAGCCCGGTATAACCATAATCAGGCCGCCTGTAATTATTTGAATCAATTTTATAATTGTCAGGCATCGCTGCTAACCGGGTTTGTCCTTTTGTTAATACACTCACCGTTACACAATTTTTATTTTTTATGTAAGTATTGTAAGCACGTAATACATCCTCACTGGTAACAGAACGATAGGTCTCAAGCATTTTGCCAATGGTATTTGGATTGCCTGTGAAAGTTTGAAATGCAGCTAATTGCGAAACCTTACCCGAAACAGATTGTAATCCATTTATATATTGTGCTTCAATTCCTCCTTTGAATTTTTGAATATCATCATCCGTAATGCCGCGTTTTTCGAAAGCTATTAATGCTTCTTTAAACATGCTATCCATTGCGCTCAATGATTTTCCGGGCAATGGTGTTATCTGTATCGAGAATTCGCCTGACAACTCCGATAAGCGGCTGTTACTATTAGCCTGTAATGCAGTTTGGGTTTTTACAAGCTGTTGATATAATACAGAATTTTTTCCCTGACCGATTATTTGTGCAAGGCAGGCCAATGCACCCATATCCTTATGATAGTTTGGTACCGTTGGATAACTTTTCATTAGCATAGGAATTTTAGCATAGTTATCCGTATAAGATACATATCGGTCAGCATTAAGTGTTACAGCAGGTAAAATAGTTTTGGTAACATCAGGTCCTTTTGGAATAGGTCCAAAATATTTTTCAACTAATTTTACTATTTCAGCAGGCTTAACATCACCACCAATGGTTATTGTTGCATTGTTTGGGCCATACCAACGCATGAAAAAGTTTTTCAGGTCCTGCACATCCACCCTGTTAAGATCTTCAACATACCCGATCGTTAACCAACTGTATGGGTGGCCGTAAGGATATAAATTCTTACTGGTAAACTCTCCGGCAAGGCCATAAGGACGGTTATCGTAATTCTGGCCACGCTCATTTTTTACCGTACTGCGTTGTATCTCAAATTTCTTTTGTGTAACGGCATCTAACAGGTATCCCATACGGTCAGCTTCCAACCACAACATTTTTTCAAGTTGATTAGATGGTACCGTCTGATAATAATTGGTACGATCAAGATTAGTACTTCCGTTCATGGTACCGCCTGCTTCAGATACAATCTTGAAATGTTGTTCATCAGCTACGTTGTCGCTGCCCTGAAACATCATATGTTCGAAAAAATGTGCAAAACCCGATTTCCCGATCTCTTCCCTGGCAGAACCCACGTGATAGGTCACATCAACGTGTACAAGTGGGTCACTGTGGTCTTCATGGATCACCAACGTAAGTCCATTTGGCAATACATATTTTTCATAAGGGATTATTATCTCATCGCCCTTCTTTGAAATTTTTTCAATCAATTTGGTTTGACCATATGTAAAACAGGCAGAACAGATCAGAAAGGGTACTAACAGTAAAAAAATTTTTTTCATGTATAATTCATTTTAGACGTACAATTTAAGTGTTTTTATGCTTTTAAATACCTGAATTTTAATAAATGGTCAATAAATGAAATTTTATTTTGCAGTAATTTATTAAATCGTATATTTGCGATATAAGATTAAAAACTATGGCTATTCATAAAAAAGAAGAATTTACTCAAAAAGAACAGGAACTCGCAGCATTTGCCAAAGCAATGGCGCATCCCGCTCGTATTGCAATTTTAAAAGTACTGGCTCAACGAAATGAGTGTATTTGTGGTGAGATTGTAAAAATATTGCCTCTTGCTCAAAGTACCGTAAGCCAGCACCTGAAAGAATTGAAAAATGCCGGTCTGATAAATGGAAATGTAGACGGACCAAGAAGTTGCTATTGTATCAACTGGAAATCCTTTGAAAAATTTATGGGAGAGTTCAGTTTTTTGTTCAATAAACTTAAAGTTCAGAACGAAAAATCATGTTGTTGAAATAATTAATAACCTGAGTTCGGGTTAAGTAACAAACTGAAAATTGATTACTATTAATTGAAGTGCTTTGAATCTAAGAGTAAAGAACAAATGTTGAAGCTACAGTAGTGCAAAAGTTGATTAAAGTGATACGGCAGGAACGGGCTGTAATCGTTCCTGCCTTGATTTTTTTGCTACTTTTTTTGTCAAGAAAAAAAGTAGAGAACAACAACCAATTAGTAACTAACAATTTATAAAACATATTATCCCGAACTCAGGTTAATAACAATAAAAATAATATACCATGAATAATGAACTTCAAATGAAAGAACTCGTAAAAAAAAAGTACGCTGATATAGCTGAACAAAGTAAAGAGCAAAATGCTGGTTCCTGTTGTGGAGCCACAGCTGCCTGTTGCGGAGATGAAGTCTACAATATTATGGCTGATGATTACTCAAAACTGGAAGGCTATAATCCTGATGCCGACCTGGGTCTGGGTTGTGGTTTACCAACAGAATTTGCAATTATTAAAGAAGGCGATACCGTAATTGACCTTGGCAGTGGCGCAGGTAACGATGCGTTCATTGCCCGGAGATCTGTTGGTGAAAACGGAAAAGTACTGGGTATAGATTTTACGGAAGCAATGATTGCAAAAGCAAGGGCTAATGCAGAAAAGCTAAAATTTAATAATGTCGAATTCAGATTGGGTGATATTGATGATATGCCGGTAACATCGAATTATGCGGATGTAATTGTAAGCAACTGTGTATTGAATTTAGTACCCAATAAACACAAAGTGATCAGTGAAATATTCAGGGTATTGAAACCCGGAGGCCACTTTTCCATTTCTGATATTGTACTGGAAGGAGAATTACCGGCCAAATGGAAAGAAGTGGCAGAACTCTATGCTGGCTGCGTTTCTGGCGCTATTCAAAGACAAGTATATCTTGAAATAATTGAAACGGTTGGTTTTAATAATATTCAACTGCAAAAAGATAAATCCATTCTTATTCCGGACAATATCCTGGCAAATTATTTAAGTACTGAGGAGATAATTGCATATAAAAACGGGAATACAAAAATTACCAGCATCACTGTTTATGCAGAAAAACCAGCAAACCAGCCAGGCAGATCTGAAAAAGATGAAAGGAATTGTTGTGAACCCGAAAGTGGTTGTTGCTAAGAAGTATATTATTCTAACTATTAAAAATAATGAAAAAGAAAATACTTTTTGTCTGCATCGAAAACAGCAACCGAAGCCAGATGAGCCAGGCTTTTGCAAAAATGCTCGGCGGCTCAAATATTGAAGCCTACAGTGCCGGTAGCAAACCATCCGGAATAGTAAACCCCAAAGCCATTGCTGCCATGAAGGAATTGGGTTATGATCTGAGCAAGCATGACAGTAAAAGTTTAGAGCAAGTAAAAAAGTATGCCCCTTTTGATGCAGTGGTAACCATGGGTTGCGGGGATGCTTGTCCATGGATGCCTACAAAAAAATTTGTTGACTGGGAAATTCCCGATCCGAAAAATATGGAACCCGAAGAATTTAATAAGGTAAGGGACCTAATCCGGAGCAAGGTAAAAAATCTGTTACAAGAGTTGTAAACTATCCTGGCTTATAGCTATTAGCTAATGGCTATAAGCTTTACTTTCTCCCGCTGATCTTTGACAGCAGCCTAAGTATTTCAAGATATAACCAAACGATCGTTACCAATAAACCAAAAGCTCCGTACCACTCCATATATTTTGGCGCTCCCATTTCAGCCCCTTTTTCTATCATATCAAAATCTAAAATAAGATTGAGTGCAGCTATGGAAACAACAAACAAAGAAAAAAGTATTCCGAATACACTGCCCTCATGAAGAAAAGGCATATTGTCAAAGCCAAACATACGCAAGAGCATAACCAATACATAAAAAATAGCAATACCAACAGTTGCTGTGATAACAATAGATTTGAATTTTTCTGTTGCTTTAATGATCCGGAAACTGTACAAAAGATACATGGCAATAGCAACACCAAATGTCAATCCAACGGCATTGATGATAAGGTTTGGTGCTTTTTCTGCAAAGGCAGCATTATACATAGATGAGATTGCTCCAATAAATAATCCTTCCAGTAAAGCATATAAGGGAGCAAGGAAAGGAGCCCATTCTTTTTTAAATACCAAAACAATGGCAACTACCAGGCCGCCCAATGCACCTGTCCATATTAATGGAACAACATTTCCACCATCTGCAAATTCTTTCCAGGAATAAAATGCGGTACCCAATACCATTAAAAATAAAAAGCCAAACTTATTCAGTGTGCCTTTTAATGTCATAGCATTTTCATGAACTAATACATCGGCTAAAACAGTATCCCGAAATCTGTTTTCTGATAAAGTGGGGTTACCGGATTTGAATAATGACATAATTATAAATTTTAGAGGTTAAAAATAGAATATAATTCGATAAATACTTCCCAAAAAATTCCTAAGTTTCTGCATTGAACAGGCATTTTTCTGTTTTTTCAAAATAGACTGTTGTTTTATACCCGGCTCCATACCAACTTTCTTACATAAGCTTATCTTTGCCACATGGAAAATTTGTTGGCACAGATAGAAAAAATTAAAAATGAGATCAGTGAAACTGTTGTTACAAACAAGGAAGAACTGGAAGCTTTCAGAATAAAATACCTTGGCACAAAAGGGCTGGTTAAAACGATCATGGGTGAAATGAAAACGGTTGCTCCTGAAAAAAAGAAGGAAGCCGGCCAGTTACTCAATGAGTTCAAATTATTTACCGAAGCAATATTTGAATCTTTTCAAAATAAATATACCGTTAGTTCATCAGAAAAAAATTCAGCTACTATTGATGTTTCACTTCCCGGAGATGCTTTACCATTAGGAAGCAGGCACCCGATAAGTATCATACAAAATAAAATCATTTCCATTTTTCACCGGCTGGGTTTTGCAGTAGCAGAAGGCCCCGAAATAGAAGATGACTGGCATAATTTTACTGCACTCAATCTTCCCGAAAATCATCCTGCCAGAGATATGCAGGATACTTTTTATGTAAGTCAGCATCCTGATTGGTTATTGCGTACACATACAAGCAGTGTACAGATAAGGGAAATGCAAAAAGGCATTTTACCACTTCGGATCATTTGCCCTGGAAGGGTGTATCGTAATGAAACCATTAGTGCAAGAGCTCATTGCTTTTTTAACCAGGTAGAAGGGTTATACATAGCTGAAAATGTATCCTTCGCAGATCTGAAACAAACGCTTTACTTTTTCGTTCAGGAATTGTTTGGCGATAGAGTAAAGATCAGGTTCCGGCCTTCCTATTTTCCATTTACAGAACCAAGTGCAGAAATGGATATCAGTTGCCTGATTTGTGGCGGAGATGGTTGTAATGTTTGTAAAAAAACAGGTTGGGTAGAAATTCTTGGTTGTGGAATGGTACATCCGGCAGTGTTGGATAATTGCGGTATCGATAGTAATAAATATACAGGCTTCGCATTTGGTATGGGCATTGAACGTATCACTATGTTAAGTTACCAGGTAAAAGACCTTCGTTTGTTTAGTGAGAATGATCTGCGATTCTTAAAACAATTTACTGCAGCAATATAATATTCCCAACTTAGATATTGTTATTCCTTATATAACTTCTTAAACAATTTGTATGCACACAGGCTGAGGTATTGTGGTATGAAATGTTTGTTGGCATGATAATTGAAAATTTATAGCAGTAAAACAAAAACACTGTTATGAAAAAAGCTAACTTATTATATAGTCTAATAATGGTTGCATGCCTCTTTGCTTCCTGTTCATCTTCCAAACAAGCCCGTACTTATAAAAAAACAATTGATGGCAACTGGCTATTACAAACAGTTGTTACAGAAAAAATACCAGAGAAATTCAAAGCTTCGTTTTTTAATGAAGCAGATTTTAATTGTTTTATTGGAAGCAGTTGGAGCTTTAATGATCGCAATAGCCTGGGAATTTATACGATAAATAAAAACGGCAATGAATGTGCTTTTATTAAAAGAAATATAAGATGGTCTGTTTATGAAGCAACTGCTGCGGACCCCAAGTTGTTACAATTTAAAAGATTAGATGAAAAGTATAAAGATATCGATGATGGTGGAGGATTCAGGTTTACGATTTTAAAACTTGATAACTATAATATGCAGTTAAGGTCCGATATAACTTTCGAAGGTAAACCGGCATCATTTATTTACAATTTTGTAAGAAACTAACATAATATAACGCAGTATGAAAAATATAAGCAAAAACCTGTTTTTAGTTGCAGCATCGTTCATGGTATTAATCAGCAGTTGTGAAACTGTAAGAAAAACTAGCAATAGGGATAAAGGTGTAGTAGTTGGTGCTGCTGCAGGTGCGGTGATTGGTGGTGTGATCGGTAATAATGTAGGGAATAAAAATAATACAGCACTCGGAGCTATTTTAGGAGCCGCAGTTGGTGGTGCTGCCGGAGGTATCATTGGAAATAAAATGGATAAGCAGGCAGAAAAAATAAAAACAGAATTACCAGGTGCAAAAGTTGAAAGAGTTGGGGAAGGGATCGATGTTACCTTCGATGAGAACAATCCGGATGGAACCAAAGCCGGTGTATATTTTGAAACCAATAAATATAATATCAATAGTAATTCCAAACTGGCGCTCAATAAATTACAAAAAATATTTTCCGAATATCCCGAAACAAATATCCTGATCGAAGGCCATACCGATGATGTGGGAACAGATACATACAATATGGGTCTTTCTCAAAGAAGGGCAGATGCAGTGGGTGATTATTTAAGATCTGCAGGAGTAACTTCATCAAGGTTGATCACCCGTTGGTATGGTGAAAGCCAGCCCAAAGTGCCCAATGACAGCGATGCAAACAGGGCATTAAACAGGCGCGTTCAGTTTGTGATCACTGCCAATGAAAAAATGAAAGCAGAAGCAAAACAGGAAGCAGGTAAGAATTAAAAATTGTGGAGATGACATCTTTAGACAGCAAAGATGTCATCTCTTTTTAAACGTTTATTTTTGCTACATGATAAAAAAAATAGTTGTAGCCGGTGCCGGCACAATGGGTAGCGGAATAGCCATGGCTGCTGCTCAAAGCGGTTTTAATGTTATATTATTCGATACCAATGAGCTGGTATTAAGCAAAGCTAAAAATGGGATCATTAAGAACCTTGAATTCCTTTTAGTAAAACAAAAAATTTCTCCGGAAGAAAGCAAAGAAATACTTGATCGCATATTATTCTCTTCATTATTGTCTGATTGCAAAGCTGATCTTGTAATTGAAGCAATAGTAGAGATCATTGATGTTAAGATTAATTTGTTTAATAAACTAGCTGAAATAAATTCATCTGAATGCATTTTCGCCAGTAATACTTCATCACTTTCAATTACTGAACTGCAAAAAAGTATAATAAATCCAAACCGTGTTGCAGGAATGCATTTTTTCAATCCGGCACAGATCATGAAGCTCGTTGAAGTAGTTAAAGGAGAACACACTGCTGATAAAGCAACTGATGAGTTAATGGCGGTTTGTATAAAAATGAATAAGACTCCGGTATTTTGTAAAGACGCCCCGGGGTTTATCGTGAATCGTGTTGCCAGGCATTATTATCTGGAAGCAATGAAGCTGGTTGAACAAAACATAGCAACTTTTGAAAATGTTGATGAGATCATGGAAGCTTCCGGATTTAAAATGGGCCCCTTTAAACTAATGGACCTGATCGGTATGGATATCAACCTGGCTGTTTCACAAAGTTTATACGATGCTTTTAAAAGCGAAGTTCGATTTAAGCCCTCGGCCATACAAATTGAAAAAGTTTCAAAAGGAGAATTGGGTAAAAAAACAGGGAAAGGGTTTTATCAATATTAATAATTTACTTTTTTAGCCACAAATGCAAGAATGAAAAAATATTGTATAACAAAATTTTTGTGCATTTGGGTCATGTCTAAAACAAACGATATTTAATGACTGGTTAATGCATAAACAGCAAATGATGCCAGCCAGTGTTCTCCGGCATAATTACCACTGGCTATCTGTGGCAATGCGGCTTCCAGGTGTTCATTGGCTATTTGAAATAGATGCATGTTATTTATAGCTAATGCAATTCCCTTCAGGCACCAGGCCCTGCTTAAATTCAAGCCATCGAGGTGCACTAATTTTCCGTCTGTTCTGTCTTTAACTTTGCCGGGTTCTATTTTCAATTTACTAGCAAACAAAGCCGGCATGAATTGTTTTAACCAGTTGCCAAATTGTTTTTTTTGCAAAACCTTTCTCATCAGGTTTGCCTCTTCCAGACAAGGGCTAAGAAAATCGCTTCCACCGGGTTCCCAGTTAAAAGGACAATTTTTATCAGAAGCATAAAACCGAATGGCTGATGCTTTAATAGCTTTTAATAAAGTGCTGTCTTTTTGTTCAAATGCATAATCATACATCATGCTTAATCCAAAAGCAAGATTGCTGTGTTCGCCCACTCGTATTGGGTAAACAAGTTTATCCAGATATGCAATGGTTAGTTTGCTTAATTCAGTTGCCAATGGTTGTAATGCTGCTGCCCATTTTCCTGCATCCGGGTCATTCCAGCCAAGCAATTCATTTTGAAGTTGCAACAACCAGGCCCACCCATAAGTACGTTCAAAACTTTTATTATCTTTTGATTTGAATAACCGGAGCTCCTGGTTAATATTTTCTTTGGTAAAATGATTATGCAAGAGTTGCCTGATTTGTTGTTCCTCATAAATACCCGGATATAATTTCAATAACCTAACAAGCATCCAGTGACCATGAACACTGCTGTGCCAGTCGAAACATCCGAAAAATGCCGGATGATAATTTTTAGGTTTTGTAACCAATGATGAATCATCAAACGTAATACCAGTTTTATATGGAAATTCTTTTTCTGCACAACGAAGCGGAAGCTTGGCAAAATAGGAAGCACCGGTTTGTGTTAGTATGATCTGCCCGTTCTTTTTTTCATACAATACCTCTTGTGCTTTGCAAATAGGAGCAAAAGCAGCACTAATGATCCAAATGAAAAAAAATTTTATCAGCATTCAATAAATTTTATTTTACTAAAAGTAGTAATTATCTATTCATTTAAAAGTAAATAAAAGTCACTCGTATTTTTTTAGTAGCCTCCTTAAATCTATTCTTGTTTCTATGGCGCAATACATTCTTCTATCTTTGCAAAAATATTTTTATGATTTTAGTTACCGGGGGAGCAGGTTTATTGGGAAAGGAGCTGATCATACAATTGCTTTCGGCTGGTAAAGAAGTAACGGCAATATACAATAAAACCCCTCTCGATGATATGGCTTGTAAGGGTTTGAGATTATTAAAATGTGATATTCTGGATGTGATAGAATTAGCGGAGGCAATGGATGGGATTGATGAATTATATCACTGTGCAGGAAAAGTATCTTTTGCTCCGGGGCAGGTAGATCAATTATATAAAATAAATGTTGAGGGAACGGCTAATATTGTAAATGCTGCACTGGATGCGGGGGTTAAAAAAATGTTGCATGTGAGTTCTGTAGCAGCACTTGGGCGTATCAGAAAGCATGAAACGATCAACGAGAATATGCAATGGACCGAAGAAACCAGTAACAGTAAGTATGGCCAAAGCAAATTCATGGGTGAGATGGAAGTATGGCGTGGAATTTCCGAGGGATTGAATGCGGTTATCGTAAACCCAACAATTATTTTGGGTGACGGAAACTGGGAAGATAGTTCTATCAAAATTTTCAAATCTGTTTACAATGAATTTCCATGGTATACGGAAGGTACTACAGGATTTGTTGATGTAAAAGATGTAGCCAGGGCCATGATATTACTGATGGAATCGAAGATATCATCTGAAAGGTTTATTCTTAGCGCAGAAAATAAAAGTTATAAAGAAATATTTGATCAGATTGCAGATGCATTCAATAAAAAACGTCCAGCAAAAAAAGTAACACCGTTTCTTGCTTCTTTCATGTGGAGATGGGAATCGGTTAAAAGTAAATTTACTAATTCAGATCCTTTGCTTACTAAAGAAACTGCGGCAACTGCCATGGCAAAAGTTCAGTTTGATAATAGTAAATTAAAAAAATATTTCCCCTCGTTTCAATACAACAGCCTGGATCAGACAATTAAAACAACCTGCCGGGCATTGCAACAAAAACTTAACAATCATTGATGTATTTTCGCCCCCTACATCAAATCTTTGTACACAACCATGAAGAAAATATTTATTGTTGTATTCTTTTCTTTTCTTACAATCATTGGCTCTTCACAGTCAAATGATTTTTATATCAGCGGAACAGTATTCAATAAAGAATCGAACCAGCCTTTACAGGGAGCTTCTGTATTTGCTCAAAATACCACCATTGGAACAACAACAAATGCGGAAGGTAAATTCAATTTACAACTGCCAGCCGGAGGATACGAACTGGTAATAACATTTACCGGTTTTACTACAGAAAGCAAACGAATTACTTCATCCGATGCCGAGAACCGAAACCTTTATTTTGAATTAAAGCCAAAAGAAAAGGAAATGGAAGCCGTTGCAATAGTGTCAACTACAGAAGTAAAAGATGGCTGGAAAAAATACGGCAATTTTTTTTTAGAAAACTTTATTGGAAAAACAACGAACAGTGCGTCATGTACCATTACAAACCCGGAAGTATTAAAATTTTATTTTTCAAAAAAGAAGAACAGGTTAAAGGTTATGGCATCTGAACCTTTGCTGTTAGAGAACAAAGCACTTGGTTATCATATCAAATACACACTGGACTCTTTTGCCCACGCTTATGAAACACAGGTAAGTCTTTATACAGGTTATCCCTTGTTCGAGGAAATGACTACAACAAATAATGAACAAAAAAACACCTGGGAATTGGCAAGGCAAAAAGCATACAAAGGTTCCATCCTGCATTTTATGCGAAGTATCTATAAAAAGGAATTAAAAGAGGAAGGATTTGAAATTCAATTTCTGATCACATACAAGGATCGGGAACAGGAGAAAGACACCGCTTTCAAGTT
>JANOPU010000072.1:0-1517 GCA_031422055.1 Ferruginibacter sp. | reverse complement strand
TTTGTAAAAAATCTTAAAATAAAAATGCCACTAAATAAATAGGTATTCAATGAAAGAATAGAAACAGTAACCTGCCAGCCTTTCTTAAATTCCATAATGATATCAACCCATAACGGCCGTAAATATTTTAGTTTCAAAAGTACAATTGCAATAAAAATACTTGCTGTGGCAGCAATCATATTCCCAATTCCCAGGAAGAAAAGAAAAAATATATCATCTTCCTTTTTTTGTATAAATAAAAACAGAAGTACAACAAAGATTATCCGGGAAATTAAAGAACCAATAGTTATAAAGTGCATTTTTTCGATACCAAGAAAAAACCAGTTTACCGACAAACACTGACCAATAACAAATGTAAAACCAAGTACATATAGAATAAAATGCTGCTGAAGTGCCGGTATTAAAAATGTAAGCACCAATAACACAATAAATAAAAATGCAGTTATGATTAATTTGGATGCCAGTACCGTAAAAAAGATCTTTGACATCTTTAAACGGTCATTTTTAATTTGAGTAATCTCTTTTGTTGCGGAAACATTAAATCCATAATCGGTTATGGTAGAAAGATAGATCATAACTGTTTGTGCAATAGCTATCACTCCAATACCATCAACACCTACTTTACTGATCACATAGGGCGTTACAAGCAACGGGATCAGGAAATTAATTCCCTGTACGATACTTATGGAGATAAAATTTGAAAATAACTTCCTGTTGCAGTTCATGCTCATAACAAAATAATATACTGAAGCGAAAAACAGTAACTTTCTATTATAAATGTAAGTATAACAAGAGAAAGAAAATATATTCTTTTAAAGCAACCCTCTGCACCCGAACTACGTTTAATGAGTTTTAGTTAATATTGTATATTGTGAAAACATATACCAGCCATCAATGTTAGAAAATCAATCAACCCGGGAAAATAAAAGCGATGACCTGGATCTTATATCACTATTTGAAAGGGTATTCTTTTTTTTCAGGAACTATGGCAGGCTGATTGCATTGTTTTCTCTTATCGGCATACTTATAGGGTTTGTATTGTATAAGGTCTCCCCAAAACAATATACATCCACACTATTGTTACATTCATTTAACTTAACTAATACAGAACATATCAATATCATTGAAAACTGGAATGCATTACTTAAAGGCGAAGAATATACAGTGCTGGCTGAACGACTTCATTGCGATCGGGAAACAATAAAAAAAATAAAAAAGATCCGGGCCGTTGAAATTCAAAAATTATATATCCCCAATAATCCCAATGGGTTTATGGTAGAGGTTTGGGTAGAAGATAACACGGTACTTGACAGCCTGAATCGTGCATTTGTATATGGTCTTGAAAACAGTGATTATATTAAAGCGAAATTGGCAAGCAGGAGATCAAATCTGGCACAACTATATGATAAAGTGAAAGCCGAAATTATTAAACTGGATTCAACAAAGAAATATATCGAACAAAATATTAATAATAATAGCCAACATTCGGGTTCATATATCATAGATATTTCTTCCAT
>JANOPU010000071.1:0-9798 GCA_031422055.1 Ferruginibacter sp. | reverse complement strand
CCACAAACCCAACCTGCAGAATGTACTGGATACGCATACCAATAAACTTTATGAGCAGGCTGCTGCCTATTATTTGGAGAAAACCGGTAAACCAATTTCGGCAGACGATGCAAAAGCGATTATCAAATCTGCCTTTGTTTGCCTTACCAAAATTGATCAGAGCCGTGCAGTGCGTAACCGGATGACACTGGAAGAAATCACCAGCATAACAGGAAGGCCTGAATTTGGATTGGAAGAGGTGGGTGCCGTACTGAATATTTTCAGGGAACCGGGTAATACTTTTATTCGTCCATTTATTTTAGATGAACCAGGCAGCCAGCATCTCAGCAATAATGATGTGTTGGATATTACACACGAAAGTTTGATACGTAACTGGGTTTACCTGGAAAAATGGGCAAAAGAGGAATTTGAGAATTATACCATATCACTCGACTTTGAGCAGCAAATGAACCGCTGGGTGGAAAGTGGTAAATCAAGTGATTTTTTGCTGCCGATCGGGCCACTTACTTTTTTTGAGGATTGGTTCAATACCGCCAAACCAAACACACACTGGATATCCCGTTACCTTCCCGAAGATATCGAAGGAGATAAAAAACTCTCCCATGCAAAACAAGTACTCGAGCATTCACAGGAGTTCATCAAACAAAGTGAAAAAAAACATGTTATTACCCGAACGATCATACGTTATGGTACCAAACGTATTGCAGCAGTTATTGGTATTATTGCTTTGGTAACACTTAGCTCTTTTGCAATACGAAATTATTTCCTGCAGCAAAACAGTTATGTACTAAAGACGATAAAAACAGAATCATTTGAGCTGACCAATGAATCTAAACTCAGCATGGATTTTTCCATTCCCATAATTAATGAACAACTCATTAATGGAAATTTGACAATTTTCGAAGTTGTAGCTGGAATTAAAGATTCCATTCAAAAGATAAAAGTTGCTACTGGAATTGCCACGAATTTGATACTCCAGGGACACTATGAACCCCGAAAAGAAATAATTGAAAGTTTATCGCTTGCCGATTCATTGATGGAAAAGCTTTATTCAAATGCTAAAAGACCGCAATTTTCTGAAGCATTGAAACAGGTTCATGCCTATTCTGTAACTGCGGGTTTAGCACTGCATTTTCATCCCGATGATACACTAAAAGATATCGTTAAACAAAATGCTAAACGATCTGGCCGTTTGGCTTTGCAACTATTAAAAGCACAACCGGAAGATTATTGGGATATTCGCTATTTAAACCTGGCAATTGAAAACGCTATTAATCATCAGGTATTTTCTCCCGATGAGATCAACCTGTTGCTGAATATTCTCTCTCCCTTTGAAAATGTGCAAAGATCTGCCTGGCTCGAAAAGAATTACCAACGTGATATCGTGCACGTGCGTGGTGGTTATACATACGGAACAAAGTTCAATGGCCTGTACCAGGAACTTGCCTATTTATACGCTGCTGTGGGAAAGCCGCAAAAGGCGCTTCAATGTATAGATACTTTGCTGAAGTATTCCGAAAGCTATTATGAGAATGATTATAAGGAAAATATTGATAATTAAACAAATATTGTAGCTTTATTTTATTTGAACGGGAGAACCAACCAACTGGATAGTTTTGTTCAAGGTTATTGTTCAAGAAAAAAAATTAATGAGACGGAATTTTACAACAGATTGGTCTCCCGGACCTTGACAAATTCCATCGTTACCGATTATTTGATCTACTACGCACAAAACCAGAAATTCGCTAATTTGAATTTACTTTTTTCAAGTGATGAAATGCTTTCCTTCTTTTATTCGAAACTAAAAGCGCATACTTCAAAGATCAGTGACAACGATGAACGTAATTTTAATACTGCAGTTATTCTAAAAAACGAAAGAATTTCATTTACCTATCTGAAGGAGATCAGGGGCCTTGTTGATCAGGAAACAAATCAGTCATTTAAAGAAGCGATCAGTTATTACAAACTGGTATCAAATGATTATTTGAATCAACCTGTTTCTGTTGTTGGAAGTCCTTCTGGTGCCCGGTTGATAACGCAGCCACGTAAATTCCTTTTCCTGTATCCTGATTATCGTGTTTCTTTTGATCTCTTTGAAACAAAAAGAGGTTTTACATTCTATCATTCATCTGCTTTCTTAAAGAGTATACTGGATCAGCAATTATTTGATAAGCTTTATCAAAGTCCGGATGATCTCCGTTATTTTGAACTATGGCTGTTAGATTATCAGAATCGTATGGATAATCGTCCTGGTTCTTTGCATGATTCAATGCCAGGCAATACCATGGAGCGTTTGACTTCGAAACTGGAGGAACGAAATGCAAATCAAACGTTTGATCTCAATATTCTTTATTTCAACCTGAGCGAACAATCGTTTGATCTGGAAGAAAATGATAAAGGGCTTGCCTTGCTGAAAAAAATACAAGTGTCTAAAATAATCAACTCAGATTATTCCAAGGGAAGAATAGCTTATGAATTAGTTGCAAATGCAATCACTAATTTAACCGCAAATAATAAGTTCGAAGATGCTTATACTTTTATTAATGTGTATAAGAAACCCCTAAACCGGTCATCGCTGTATGCATATGCCAGCCAGATGATATCAATAAAAAAAGGATCTCCTGTCATGGCCAAACGAATGCTTGATTCTGCCATAACAGAAATGAATAAGGATAATCCCGAAGTGTTTCAGCCCAATCGTCTGCTGGTTGCCATTGCCCAAATGTATATGGACCCGGAGAAGAATGAAACCATTGCTTACCGAACTATTAAAAATTCCTTTGCTAAGTATTTCACAATGGCACAATTTAGTAAGGCATTTGCTTATCATGGGAATCTTTATAAAGCATATCAGCAGGTTCCATCAATAATTGCCAATGAAGACAAAGCAGTTTTTCTTTATTTTACCTTATATGGAAATAATATGAATGGAGAAAAAAAGAAATCATGGATACAATTTCAGCAAAACTATAACAGATTTGATAATTCATTTCTGATTTATATCAATGAAAATGAATAAATGAACGACCAGCAAACCATATGCCCCTATACAGGCCTCCGGTCATTTACCGAAGAGGAAAGCCTTTATTTCAAAGGCCGTGATCTACAGGTGGACCAGATCACTGCTTTGCTGGAACAAAACAAATTCCTGATGGTTACAGGAGCTTCCGGAGAAGGAAAGTCATCGCTTATTTATGCCGGTCTTATTCCAAATGCAAGGGCAGGTTTTTTTAAAGCTAAGTACACGAATTGGGTAGTTGCTGATTTTCGGCCGGAACGTAATCCGATCCATAATATGGCAGATGCCCTGGCAAAAACATTTGACTATAAAACCGCAACCATTGAAACAGAACTGCGGCGTGGTTATTCTTCCCTGATCGATCTCTATACCAATTCTGATTTTTACATTGATGAGGAAGTGGAACAATGGCAACAAATTGGCGACAATGAAAAAAAGGATAGAAAAAGAAAGGCTGCCAATTTAATGATCCTGGTTGATCAGTTTGAAGAATTTTTTACCAACCCGGAGAATTTTTATAATGAAGCTCCTTCTCAGGATTCACAGATCGTTGTAAACCTTATTTTGGAAACAGCCCGAATTGCCATTAAGCGAAATATCCCGGTATATATTGTATGTACGATGCGTTCCGATTATATTGGTCAGTGTTCTGCTTTCAGGGGTTTGCCGGAGTATATTGGTTTTTCACAGTTTTTTGTACCCAGGTTAAAAAGGAAAGACCTGAAACAGGTTATTGAAGAACCGGCTATCCTGAGCGGCAATCGTATCTCGCAACGTCTTATTGAACGAATAGTATATGATATTGCCGATGGCGTGGATCAGTTGCCTATTCTGCAACATGCATTGAACCAGGTATGGCTTGCTGCTGATAAAGGACGCCAGGAAATGGACCTTATTCATTATGCGAAAGTGGGTGGTATGCCTGCCAATGAATTACCAGATGAAGAACAGTCTGTTTTTATAAAATGGTTTGATAACCTGCCTGCAGTTAGGCAAAAATATTACCATCAAACCGGACTCAGTAAGGTTATAGAAATTCACGCCAGTGTTTTATATGAAAATGCTTGGGTAAATTTTAATAATAAACATCCCGATCATCCGATTACCCAGCATGAAGCAAAACGGATCATTGCCCTGACTTTTAGTTGCCTGACAAAGATAGATAATAGCCGTGCGGTCCGTAACCGTATGACCCTGGGGGAAATTACCGGAATCATTAATTCAACTTCCTGTACTTCCGAAGTGATCAGTGAAGTGCTGAGTATTTACCGGGAAGAAGGAAACTCTTTTATCAGGCCTTTTAAAACAGCAGATCCTGCTACACATAAAATTTCAAATGATACTGTACTGGATGTTACCCATGAAAGTTTGATCAGGAACTGGGATAAATTAAATACCTGGGCCAACCAGGAGTTTGAATTTTATTCTACTTTCCTGGATTTTAAAAAGCAGCTTGACAGATGGAAGACAAGCAAAAAAAGCAGTGGTTTTTTATTGCCGATCGGGCCACTTACTTATTTTGAAAGTTGGTACGCGAAATGCAAACCCAATGCAGGTTGGATAAAACGTTATACAGAGATACAGGATGATCAATCAAAAGTAAATGCTGATGCAGAATCTGTACTCGCTGATGTTAAAGAGTTTATTAAACGAAGTGCCCGGAAAGTAGCCTTTACCAGGGCATTTATTAAATATGGTCCGCAACGTATTGCGATCGTAGTAGCAATAACTGCTATGCTTATCCTAAGTGGATTTTATTGGTATGATGCCACACAGAAGCAAAACAACCAGGTAATTAAAAAGGTCAGGAAGGATTTGTTCAACCTCATGGGCAGTAAGGAAGTGGGTTCACAATTAAAATCATTTCCATTGGTAATGCTGGAACGTCATGAGAAAGGATCTATGAAGGCCTATTTATCCGGGTTGACTTCAAAGGCAAGGTTTGACCTGGCACTCGAAACATATAATATTCTATTAACTTCAAACAAGAACGACAGCAGTGCATTCAAGGCTGAATTGATCAATACGATCATAGTTGATTTTAAAGATATGGTGGCTAAAAAAACAGATCATTCCTTTTTAATGACCAAGCTGAGTAAATTTACCACTTACCTTGCTTTTGACAATTATTATAATCCATCTGATGTTACAGAAAACAGGCTTCGTCAATTTTCAGATGAAGGGTTTTTGTTGTCATTAGATTTTTTCAGGAATAAGAATTTATACACACCAATAATAACACCGGAACTGAATTATGGTATTCAACAATGGCTGACATTTGGCCAAGTATCAGAAAAAAAGATTCAAGTATTGCTCAGTTTAATCTCGCCATTTGATTCTTCTGCCGGAAAAGACATATTTGATATTTACTATTCAAAAGGAAGGTTTGAAAGTAACGGTAAGATCAACAATGATTTTAACGGAGGATATCATACCCTCGCTTCTTTATATGCTGCATTGGGAAATACACAAAAAGTAATTCAATGTTTTGAAGAGATCCGAAAATCCGGTACCAATGATTATTTTACGGGAACGCCATTAAATAACTACTGCAATATCATGGCTTTGTTTTATCAATACGGTTACGGAGCGAAAACAGCAAACCTGGTGAAATGGATTGGCAGCAATTACCCCGGTGTGACACCATTGATCATTTACAAAAATTTAGTTAACAAGTCTGGATATATTACGGAACCTTATGCAATAAATTTCAATAAAAACCTGGGAGAAGGGATCATAGGTTATTATTTCCCCAATCTTTGTATGAGCAGCCGCAAAGTCTTTGATAAAATAGCTGATGAATATGATCAGTTAACCGGACAAATAATAAACGCTTCAGAAAGGAACTATTTACTGGCTACTAATAAAAAGCGAAGGGCTTTGTTTATACATAAATACCAGTTTGACCGTGATTTTAAGAGTGATTCAATTGCACTGGATAATCTTCTTGAGCAGGCCATAGGTTATTTCCGGCTGCTGGATGATGAATACCTGGATGAGTCTGTATCTGTTACTTTACCCTATAATACCAGTAGTGTACGTAACCGGAATTATACACGCAGGCAACTATTCATATATCCCGATTATATGGACGGATGGTATAGCGGAACCTATCATACAGATCTTTTTTATAATTTTATTGATAAGCACAACTTATACCTGGAATTTTATAAAACAACAGAAGACATAAGATTAATTCATTACTGGATGACGAATGCCTTACTGTTAAATCCTAATGATTTTAATGGAGCAATGATTAAGCGTTATCCACTTAAAGATAAAGTCTTATCCAGCATTCTTTCCTTGAGCAATTCGCATCCGATGGGTAAAAGTTTTGATCAAAACCTGCTTTTCCTGGTATTGGCAAACCGTTCTTTTAGCATGGGTGATACTGCGGAGGGATTGAAATATTATCAGCATTTTGATAAAGTGAATTTTGCTGCTTCAAGAGATAAATATGAATATAGTGAAAAGACCTTCTTTCTCAATCAACTAAAAGACATGTGTATCAACCTCGCATTGATTGGCAGACAAAAAGAGGCGGTTGAACTGGCTGAGAAATTTGAAAAAGAGAATGAAAAAGCAATCGCATATATTTTAATGGCTGAAAAGGTATATATAAAAAATGCAGATCCTTTCACGTTCAAATTCCTCGACTCTGTTTTTTCAAAATCTAAAAAAGTTGAGTTTTCACAATTAATATACGGGCAAGGAGTTGATTTTCGGTATAGTTTGATCAGGCTTTTGTCTATTATAGGCGGAAGGCGCATGAATGAGATGTCTACTGATATTTTGTCAGAAATAATTGAGGACTATAAATTTAATGGAATAATCAGCAGGGTGAATGGAATAGCCGGTGAAGGAAATTTTTACAAGGCTACAACAGCGTTACCTTCCACGCTGACTGAATTCGAAGATCTGGTAACCCGGGTCTTTATTATCTGGCATGCCTGTATTAAAAAGGAATCAGTAAATGAGCGGAAAAAATGGGCAGGATTTGATAGGTTTTTAGTTGAGGATAATTATATAAATTACCAATAAGATTAATGAAAAAAAATAACCCTGTATACTTTTTACTTTTTATACTCCTCATCATGGGGGCTTTTGCTTCTATGGCACAGAATAATTATGGCCTGAAACTGATTGGTGGGGTGGCTTTTGTATTTGCCCTGGTTTTTATTGTTGAGTTCATATCAGTGATCAGAGCAAAAGACGAAAAAGAGATATTCACTTTGGCAGAACCTGTATGTCTTTTTATACTTTCATTCATATTCGGACTTCGCGTTTTTTATATACAATTCTCTTATATTGAATGGTTGTTTGCAGCAGCAGCCATTTTACTTGTGCTGATCTATGGGCAAAAAATGATACTCTGCTACCGTCAGTTGCAGTATAAAAATAATTTGTTGGGAAAACTAATACTTGTATTTCATTTATGCGTGATACTTTTTCTTATTTCGCTGGCATTGGTTCCGTTTGCACCAAAAATAGCAGCAGTAGCAGGCGTGCTGGCTTTTGTTTTAATACTATTTTTTATTGCGGCCCGGTTTTTTAAGCAGCATTTTTTAGTGGATGGAGAAAATATTTCTTCTTTTTCGACAGTAAAAAATTTTAAAGATCATTCCATTATCATTGTTTCTCTGTTCTTATTGTTTTCTTTTTATGTGGGGCTTAACAGAATAGGTGCGCTTCCCGGCATTTATTCCGATGAATTTCCCGGAGCCTATAGTGAGTTGGTAAATAAGGCTTCGTCCAAGAAGGAAAAACCAGTCAATGGTAAATACAAATACGAAGAGTTTATGGAGCAGTATGAGCAATTCCTGAAGCGTAACAACATTATGGATAAATAGCAAGGGGTTTAATAAATTATAACTTCATAATTAATACCGATTGGACAAACAAACAATTTAGTCCAATATCGGCTTCGCCTCATTGTACCATTTGTTTGATACCATCGGCATAAACCACTGTAAGATTTTTTAAATATTGGCATATTTTAAAAATCACATTGGTATAAATTGTCTGAGTGGCAGATTTCTTATAGTACATAAAACAGCATAACTTCTTTTTATTATTAATTGTTGTAAAATATATCCGGAGTGGGATTTTTATTTGTGGCAATTTGATTTATTATTTCGGCTGAAAATTTCACTAAAACATAAAACTATTTTTAAACTCATACTTTTTAAAAACTTACTGCTATGGAAGAAGTAATAAAGGTATTGTTATTGGATACCCCAGTGCCCTTTGTGAAAATATCATCCTTACTATTCAAAGACCTTAGCTCTAAACGGATAACTGCATTAGATATTGGTGCATAATCTATATTAACCGAATAAACGGCTGTTCTAAAACCATTGGGTGTGGCGCTTGCGATAATCACTCCATATTTATCATCATAATATTCACCTCTTGCTGCAATGGCTAATTTTGGTGTTACTGCATATTTTAAAATTAATACCGGAGAATACCAGGTATTAAAATCATTGCTGCCTTTTGTTTTTTGTTCGGAGCCAATATCAAAGCCGGCAGTAATGCCAAACTTAGGTGTAATATTAAAAATACCATACACATTATGAAAGTATCGCCACAGGCGGGCACTATCGGGTTTGTCGGTACCAATAAAAGTACTGTAGTTTAATGTGATCTTCGCATTTGGTTTATACTGTAACTGTGTGCCATAGCTCATCAGCGAATTGGCATCCACTCTTTTAATGCGTTGCCATCCGTTTAATACCATTCCACTTACTATCCACTTACTATTATCACTGGTATAAGTAAGTTTGGCACCGCTTTCAAAATAGGGTGAATTTTCTGCCAATATGCTTCTGGTTAAAACCCAGCAATCTTTTGATACAGCGCTTTCGAAACCGATATGGGATGAAAAAATACCGGCATCTATCCAAAGGTTTTTCTTTTTAGAGATTTTTACACCTGCATTAGCTTCGTAAATATTTTTTAAAACTCCTGTTTCCGATGCATAGTTTGCATTCGTGTACGTGCCTGCTGCAATGGCAAGATTTGCCCTTACCCTTTCTGCATTGTAACTGCCTTTTAAAAACCCCAGGTTCAGGTTAAATTCGTTGTGACGGTTGTGGCTGTAAATAAACCCTGGTCTGTTATTATCTACTGGTTTATTAAAGTCGTATTGATAATAAACTTCAGCATAACCGCTAAAACTAAATTTGTTTGGTTTTGGAACTTCCACTTTTAAAGAATCCTGTGCAAACAAAGTTGTGCCAGTAAAAATCATAGTTCCTAATAAAATCTTTTTCATTGTACTTAATTTTTTGCTGTTGTTCTTTTAATGTCTGCTTCTTGGTATAAATTCCTCGCCTTTACTATAAAATAATTGTGATACCATCTTGATTTAATATGTAGTCCAAAGGACTAGGTTTAAATCTTAGATGGTATTATGCCGATAGGAAAAAACATTGGATTAAATATAATTATAATCGGTATGAGATGCAAAATTATCGTAAAACATCACATAGAACCTATGATTGTAAATATCATATTTTATTGATTGCGAAGTACCGTAAAATGGTAATGTCATTAATAATTGCCGAATGAGTTATAGAATTGTTATGCGGGATTTATAAAGTTTTTGGTTAAACCCGGATTTTGCAGTTGAAATCTATTACGAAAAAAAAATGCTTCAAACACAGGCATTTGCTTGATTTTTTGATCTCTCCATAGTTCACTATGATTTCGCCCAAAAAATCTGCCCAAATACCCGTCTTCATTGCCTTTTTTCCTCTCATTACTATTTCAACTGC
>JANOPU010000070.1:0-16786 GCA_031422055.1 Ferruginibacter sp. | reverse complement strand
CTGTGGCAATTTGCTTTTATACCGATTATACTAATATTTAGTCCAATGTTTTTTCCTATCGGCATTATACCATCTTGATTTAAACGTAGTCCTTTGGACTACATATTAAATCAAGATGGTATAATCTGTGTTTAAAAAGACAATCAGGTTTGTAAGGACATTAAAAGATGGCACGTATGGAAGCTCTTCCGATATGCACTGTTTTTGAAGCGCCGGGTTTTCTGCCTTCATATTGCATATTTATTTCAATATTACCTGTAAGCCTTTTTGTGAAATCAACATTCCAAAGGTAATTTTTTCCTGGTAACAGTCCGTCTAAAAGAATATATCCTACAGTGGTATTTGAAGCACCGGGGTATGCATTAAAATTAATTTGATTGTAAGTAAATTTTACATTGATACTGCTATTAGAAAGAATATTATATTTTACTTCAGCAAATAATGCATGATTTTCTGAGCGTTCCATTGAATCAATACGGTTTCTTTTATTAGTAAAAGCATAACCCACTACTGCCCTTAAATTAGACCGGTAAACATAAGTAATGTTTGGTTCAATGTTATACTGTATCAATTTATAATTTCTATTGTCAAATTTTATCCCGGTAGTGATCAGTTCATTTTTAATTTGTTTTAAAACAACATTACTTACAAAATTTCTGCTGATATTTACTCTTACCCTATTCAGCAATGAGTTTAAGTTCCGGCTTTCAAATCCATAAGTCAGTAGCGATTTTCCGGAAGATTTACTGTGTGTGATCTCAAAACCCCATTTAGAACTTGTACGGTTATAATATAACGTATTTGAAAAAAATGAATTGAGGCTGATCAGTGTTGTATCAATCAACTCCTGGCTAAAAGGGTTAAATAAAAAACTGCTATTCGCTATATTTTTTTTACTGATCTGTAATGCAGATGAAGTACTCGTTCGTAATAATATTTTCTTAATTCCTCTTGCATTGTTTTGTTTAATAATTGCTTTTGGATCAAGATCAATACTATAATTGAACTGGAGGTAATTTGCTTTTACATATTGGTTGCCCGGTGTGTAGATACGGATGTATTTTTTTTGATCTTGATAAATAGCAATTTCAAATTCATTTAATTCCGGTATACCATTACTGTTGTAATCAAGCCAGGTATAAATTCCTTGTCCGGCCGGAACTTCAACATAAGTAAATTCTCTTTTTAGTTCCTGCCCCGAACCCAGTTCGTATAAAAAATTTCCGTTAAAAAAACCTTTTAAAAAATTGACAGAATATTCAGCCCTTCCCAGAAGGCTTTCATCTGATTTCTGTCTGCTTAAAACAGGATCCAGTACCAATAGTTTTCGATAGGTAATATTCAAACGAAGTTGCTGATTTTCATTTTTCAGTAATTCGGTAAAAAAATTAACATTATTACTTTTGTCAATTACTTTTAGTTTATTCATTGAAGGTAAAAGGTCATTTCTTCTGTAAAATCCCAATCCCCATTTATTTAGTTTGGCCTCATTTGATTTTATATAAAATTCATAAATATTAAAGGCAAAACTGGCAGGGGTAAGTGTATCATATGATTTATCAACTAGTTTATTGTGTTCGCCGGTATATTTGAAACCAATTTGAAGCTGCTTGAATTTTTTTAATTCTTTTTTAAGATCAATAATAGGCCTGAAAAAATTTCCGGTTTGTATGTTGCTATTGAAATGTACCAGACTAATTGTGCTTGTTAGCTTCCAGTCTTTATAAGAGGTATATTGATCTATTAAATGCTTGAATCCATTATATTGATCACTTCGGTTATAGTTTGTAATCTCATATCGAAGACGGTTTCCTGTATTATTTGTCAATTTAAAGGAGGCATTGGATATATTTTCATCTGCTGTTGCTGTTTCAAAAGGGATGCTCCAGTCTCGCAAAAATTCAATATTCCGAAGCCTTTCAAGAGGCTTAAAGCTTTTAGCAACATGCTCATAACCTAAAACTGATTGTAAAAATAGTTGCCTGCCAAACAGGTGTATCTTTTTATTATCATTCTGTAAAATAATTTTTGTAGCAAATCCCTGATTATTTCCTTTATTTTTTGAAGAAAAAAGATTTACATCATAATTGCTTAAAGCAAATTCTGTTGTAAGTTTTGTTGTTGGGGAAAAAACATATTCCACACCCAACGATAATACCTGAAGTTTTTTTGGAGTGATCAATAAGGTAACCGGTTCCCAATCTCCTTGTTTTTCATTATTCAAATCCGGTTGAATCCATTCAAAGGTTTTACCGTTTGTTGCGTTGATGATCTGTCTGTAGTTACCTTTACCCGGGCCAAGGTAACTAAATGATAACGAATATAAAGTATCAGCGGGGTTTGTAGAAAGTATAAAAATTGAATCAAGGATATTGGTATTGTATAGGGTATCTATTTGTTTATATAAGATCTTTCCTAACGAAAAAGTGTCGCGTACAGCACTTGGATAATAAGCATTAGTGATACTATCACCGATATTAGCCAGAAATTGTTTTTGTTTAGGATCCAGAGATATGTCGATTGTAGAATTTTTAGCATCCTGCGTTGAATATCCGGCAATGTTTACAAAAAGTTTGTTTTTATAATTTATGGTGTTGGTCGCATAAATCTGTGAATTTAAATAATTTCGGTCGGCATATTCAAATTCAACCTGTATCCTCCTGTCTTTATTTATTAATCGTTTCGGCGTAAAGCTAAGCTCAGCTGTATTATAATTGATAATATAATCCTGATCTTCCCCTCTTTGTAATAATTCGCCATCAATAAAAACCCTTTCTGTTCCAGCAAGAATAACAAAGTAAAGTTCATTGTTAGCTCCTTTTAACCTGTATGGGCCCTGATTGCCTTCAAGAGGCAGTATGATATTCCTGGTAAATTTTCCTTTTGCAATTGCACCGCTGAGTAAAAATGAATTAGAAATATTTCTACCAATATTATTATCTGTAATAAAAGAAACACCCTGTAAGCGTTTATAAAATTTAAGGAAATAATTTTTATTTTCTCTTATATCAATATCACCAAAGTTTGCCTGCCATTTTCTTTTTTTTATTTGTACATATATCCTGTCAAAATCTCTGAGATCTTGTGTATTGCCATCCGGTTGAATGGGAACATTGTTATCTGTAATTGCGGCAGTAAGTTCAAGGGAATCGCCAATAATACCGTTCAACTGTAGATTTAATGTAGAGTTTACTACGGCATCCTGGCTGTTTCCAAAGGATATTGCCCTTCCAATGCTTCCTTCTGACTGAATCCCTCCAAAATCAATAAATGGATTTATTTGTTTTCCACCTGTTTTTATAACCAAGGGTTTTTCGGCAAGAAAATTATTGCGGATACTTTCGAAATTGTAGCGCTGTGCTACTGCATTTAATTTTATCGGGAATACCCTGTAACTTACCCAAACGCTATCCTGTAATGGTTTTACTATCCAATGTAATATGGCATTTACTTCATCAAGGCGATAATGATCAGTGGGAACATTTTGTATAGTAAATGTATTGGGGGCAATACTAATCGTATCAATATTTTGAAAATCTGCTTTTGTAGAAATAAATTTTTTACGAAGATTTGAAACCGGTGGGGTATTTTTTTGTGCATATAGCAATTGCAGAACCATCAGGGCAATAAAAAATAAGTATATCCTTTTGTGATTCAAATGTTTATTTAAAAAATGGTTGCCTAAAATTAGTATTTATTAAGAAGATGCTGCACTATGTATATCTGCTGCAAAAAAATACCTCCTGATGTACAGAAGGTATATATTTAACAGTTATTTTAATGATATTATTGTTCTTCAGTCTCCAATCCGGCTTTTAAATATTCCCGGTTCATTTTTGCAATATTAGCTATTGAAATTCCTTTTGGGCACTCTGCTTCGCAAGCGTAAGTGTTTGTGCAATTCCCAAATCCCTCTTTATCCATCTGTGCAACCATATTTAACGCTCTTGTTTCTCTTTCAGGCTGCCCCTGAGGTAACAAGGCCAATTGTGTTATCTTGGCACCAACAAATAACATGGCACTACCATTTTTACAGGTTGCAACACAGGCACCGCAACCGATGCAAGATGCAGCATCAAATGCTTTATCTGCATTTTTTTTATCAATAGGAAGGCTGTTTGCATCCTGTGCATTTCCGGTATCAACACTGATGTATCCACCCGCCTGTATTATTCTGTCAAAAGCGGTTCGATCTACTATTAGATCTTTGATAACAGGAAATGCCTTACTGCGCCATGGTTCTATTACAATGCTGTCTCCATTGTTAAAAGCCCTCATGTGCAACTGACAGGTTGTATTCTTTTGCCATGGACCATGTGCCTGTCCATTAATGTACATACTGCACGAACCACAGATACCTTCACGGCAATCATGATCAAAAGCTACAGGTTCTTTCCCTTCAATGATCAATGATTCATTTAGAATATCGATCATTTCCAGGAAACTCATTTCAGAAGAAATGTCTTTGACGTTGTATGTTTCAAAATTACCTTTTGCTTTGCTGTTTTTCTGTCGCCAGATTTTTAGCGATAAGTTCATATTGTAATGTTCCATATATCAGCTATTAGTTGTTAGCTATAAGCTATTAGCTAAATGCTAACAGCTTGTGGCTTTTAATTATTTATAACTTCTCTGTGTTGGTTTTACAATTTCAAAATTCAGTGGTTCTTTATGCAATTCCCAATTGCCTTCTCCTTTCAATTCCCAGGCAGAAACATAACTGTAATTAACATCATCTCTTTTTGCTTCTCCGTCTTCGGTCTGACTTTCCTCACGAAAATGGCCACCACAGCTTTCGTTCCTGTCTAATGCATCTATGCACATTAATTCACCTAATTCAATAAAATCTGCAACCCTGCCGGCTTTATCTAATTCCGGATTAAATTCTTTAATATCACCCGGAATTTTTACATCAGCCCAGAATTCAATTTTTAATTTCCTGATTTCTTCCAATGCTGTGTTTAATCCTGATGCACTTCTTGCCATTCCACATTTATCCCAAATGATCTTTCCGAGTCGTTTATGAAAACTTTCTACAGTTTGTTTTCCATTTATATTCATCAGCCTGTTTATTCTTTCATAAACAGCTTTTTCAGTTTCATCAAATGCAATATGAGTCGTTGGAATTGAACCGGTACTGATATCATCAGCAAGGTAGTTTCCAATTGTGTAAGGAATTACAAAGTATCCGTCTGCCAGGCCCTGCATTAGAGCCGAAGCGCCCAGCCTGTTTGCACCGTGATCGCTGAAATTGGCTTCTCCCAATGCATATAAACCCGGAACGGTGGTTTGTAATTCATAATCTACCCAAAGCCCACCCATGGTATAATGTACTGCAGGGTAAATGCGCATCGGTAACTTGTAAGGATCTTCGCCGGTTATTTTTTCATACATTTCAAACAGGTTGCCATATTTTTCTTCTACAACTTTCCGGCCCAGTTCCCATATTAAATTATCATCTGCATTTTCATTGCCTGCCTTTGTGGCTTCAGTTTTACCGTATCTCATGATCGCATCTTTGAAATCGAGATATACAGCCATTTTAGTGGTACCTACTCCATAACCTTCATCACATCTTTCTTTAGCTGCTCTGGAAGCAACATCGCGGGGTACCAGATTACCAAAAGCAGGATATCTTCTTTCCAGGTAATAATCTCTTTCTGCTTCAGGAATATCTGTTGCTTTTCTGTTATCGCCTTTAGATTTAGGAACCCATATTCTTCCGTCGTTTCTGAGGCTTTCACTCATTAACGTTAGTTTACTTTGGTGGTCGCCACTAACCGGGATACAAGTTGGATGTATTTGTGTAAAACAAGGGTTGCCGAAAAATGCACCTCTTTTGTGAGCTTTCCATGCTGCAGTAACATTACTCCCCATTGCATTGGTACTGAGATAAAAGACATTCCCATATCCGCCACTACATAACAACACGGCATGGCCGAAATGTCTTTCCAGCTCACCACTAATAAGATCTTTTGCGATAATACCTCTGGCTTTTCCATCGATCATTACTACATCAAGCATTTCATGACGTGCGAACATTTGTACATTTCCCAATGCCACCTGTCTTTCCAACGCACTGTAAGCACCCAGCAATAATTGTTGCCCGGTTTGACCGGCTGCATAAAAAGTACGTTGTACCTGTGTTCCGCCGAAAGACCGGTTGCTTAATAATCCACCATATTCTCTGGCAAAAGGAACTCCCTGTGCCACACATTGATCAATGATGGATGTGCTAACTTCTGCAAGACGGTGAACATTACCTTCCCTGGCTCTGTAATCGCCTCCTTTTACGGTATCATAAAAAAGGCGAAAAACTGAATCGCCATCATTCTGGTAATTTTTGGCAGCGTTTATCCCACCCTGTGCAGCAATACTATGTGCCCTGCGAGGACTGTCCTGAAAACAAAATGCTTTTACTTTATACCCCATTTCACCAAGAGAGGCAGCTGCAGAAGCACCTGCCAGACCTGTTCCTACAACGATCACTTCCAGTTTGCGTTTATTGGCAGGATTAACCAGTTTTACGTGCCCTTTGTAGTAATCCCATTTGTCTTTCATTTCGCCTGATGGGATCTTTGCATCTAAAGCCATATGGTTGTTGGTTTGTTATTTGATTTGAATATTTTCTCTAGTTGATCCATTTAAAATACATAGCCAGCGGCATTAAAGCAAACAGGATACATATAATAATTGAATAACCGATACCCAACGTTTTAATGATTGGTGTAAATCTTTTATGATGAATGCCAAGTGTTTGAAATGCACTTTGAAAACCATGAAACAAATGCCAGAACAAAGCGATCACACCTACCAGATATAATGCAACGATCCACCATACAGAAAATACTTCCTGCATTTCTTCATACAAATTATGGGGAACATCACCTCCGTACAAAGCTACTTTTGTTCCAACATAGAAATGCGCAAGGTGAATAACGAGGAATAATAAAAGCAAGGTTCCTAATATTCCCATAGAACGACTGTACCATTTGCTGTTCTTTTCTGGTTTATTTTGATAATACCCGATTGGCCTTGCATCATTATTTTGTTTCCATAACAATAGTCCCTGAATCATGTGTAGTATCAAACCCGCAAAAAGACCTACTTCAAGGAATCGCACGATCCAGTTATGACTCATGAAGTGACCAACAGTATTAAAGGTTTCTCCGTTGTCATTAAGAAAAATGCAGGAATTAATGCCTGCATGAACGATTAAAAATGTTATCAGAAAAAGACCGGTTAAGGCCATCGTAAATTTTTTACCGATTGAGGAAGTAAAAAAAAGTTTCCAGGTCATATTTTTCTAGTTGTATAAATGTATAACAAAAGTAAGGTAGAACTGTTCAAAAAAATACTTTGTATCAGATTTTATTATAAAAAAAAGTAATAAACATAACAAACGATAAGCTAATCAAGACGCCTCAACATTTCATTGTCGATCAATTGAAATATCATATCAGGTTTTAAAGTACGCCATTGAGGTAGTTCCAATAATTCAACATAATTGGTCAACCTGGCCTTTTTAAAATCATACTTACTTTGTTCAGGCATATTGATCACTACTACCCAACCATGATCATCTTCCAGTTGTTCTTTCCACTCTTCATAATAACTATCATCACTGCTGTGAAAATTTAGTACATTCTCAGAAATTAAAATAAATTTAGTGATCCCGGATTTATATAAATGATCTGTAATATCCCTTCTTAAAGTCATGATATCATTTTCTATTGCATCATTCCATTCGCCCAGCAATTCAATTACAGTAAAGTGTTGGTCATAATCTGTGTACAAGATTTTCATATACAAAGTTTTTGATCCAAAATCATCCCATTGAGGATGAATGAAGTAATTATAAATAGTTTGGGAATATTCGAATTCATTGTATGAGCGCCCATAGAATGGAGATTGTCTGTCTTCTTCTGCAATATATATGTGTCTCCAGTTATAAAAAGGTTCTATGTCCTGCATACTTCCAATAATATCTTTGAATACAAAATTCCGATAAAAATGTTGAATTATCAATTTACGTCTGTCCTACTACATAGTATATTAATTTATGTCTGATTCTTGGTCTTACAAAAATTAATATACGTGCCACTTTTTGTCTGACTCTTAGTCTGACATAAATTAATATACGTGCCTCTTTTTTTAGTCAGACCGAGGGTCAGACCAAAAAAAGAGGCTACCAGTAAGGCAGCCTCGAAATATTAACCCAAAAGAAATTATTTATTGTATTAATACTTTTTCTGTAAGTACGATCTTTTTATTTTGATCCAATACTTTTATCATGTACATACCTTTTGCAGGTCTTGAAGTAAGATTTACCTGTTCAGTTTGTACTCCTTTTGTAATGTTTACGTTTTGTGATTGCATGGCTCTTCCTGCTAAATCACATAGTATGATTGTATAAATTCCTTCCTTATTACCATCAAATAACACATTGAAATTTGAATTTGTTATTGGGTTTGGAAATATTTTTGAAACGCTTTTTGAATCTAACGGAGCAAGTTTGAAATTTGCAGTAGAGAATTTATTAGCAGCATCAGCTTCTTTCTGTAATAATAAATTCGAACCTGCAAGATCAGAGGCGTTATATTTAACATCAGAACCTTCCACTTTTACAGCTTTCAGATCTGATAACGTTACTTTATAGTAGCCATCAAATTTTATAGCAGAAGTTAAAACAATTTCACCATCTGTATTAACTGCAGCTCCATTGGTGGTATAACCGGCAGGTAAACCTGTAACAGCACCTAAATGAGAGGCTATACGGGTATTGATATCAATTGAAAAAACCTGGTGATTTGCAGATATAACATATAGTTTTCCAAAAGCATCAGCAACCATATCTCCACCCCAGCTGCTGCATTTGTTATGAACAGACATACCATTATTTGATTCAGCATCAACGAGGTTACCCAAATCAGTTAATACCGGTGTTTTTCCGGTAGTAAATTTAATGAGGTGATTACCATCATTAGTAAGTGCATACCCATTACCGTCAGCACCAATTACCATACGTGTAATGTTAATAGACTCATCATTATAATTTGCCTGTTTCAAAACATCCGTTTGTAAAGTGTAAAACTGAGTATTTTCATTTTTAGCACTAAGGTCTACCCAACGCAACTCGCCCATGCGCATTGGAATAAAATAAAGCCTGTTTGAATTTTTGTCGTATGCTGCAGCAGCAACCATTGTGCTGGTTGGGTAATCTCTTGTAGTACGAATATTTCCCTGTGAAGTAGCCGTTTGTTCTATTGACTTTTTTGAAGCAATATCTGTCATAACAAAAAAAGATTTGTTACGCTCGAATAATGTTTTGGTTACTTGTCCTGAAGCCAGATCAACTTCACGGATATTCATCCAAACATAATCATTGTTACCATCGCCTGTAATTGCATATGCTTTGTTACTTTGTGCATTTGATGCTAATGAGGCAAAAAGAAAAGTAGCTGAGAGTAAAGATTTGATGTTCATAAGTGTTTTATTTATTGTTTAAAATAGACTACTAATTTAGGACTTTATAGATACTTCTTCAAATTTTTTTTATGGGTGGTAATTTTCCAACACTTTTTTAACAGTTTTATATTTAATTAATAATTTCTTAGCATTTTCGTAATCGGTTATTTTAAAATGATCCATGATCATTTTAACAGCCCGGTCTATAAGCTTATCATTAGTTAACTGCATATTTACCATTTTATTGTCTTGCACTCTTCCCAACATGACCATCACTGCAGTTGATATCATATTTAAGACCAGTTTTTGTGCGGTACCGGCTTTCATTCGGGTGCTTCCGGTTACAAATTCAGGGCCTGTGACTACCTCAACGGGGAAATCCGCTATTTTACTGATGGGAGCACTTGGGTTGCAGCTGATACTACCGGTAGTGATATTATTTTCCCGGCAATTTTCCAAAGCATGCATTACGTAAGGGGTTGTACCACTTGCAGCAATTCCAATAACAACATCCGAAGAATTTATTTGATATGATTGCAGGTCAGTCCAACCCTGGTTTTTGTCATCTTCTGCAAACTCAACCGCTTCTGTTATGGCATTTTTACCACCGGCAATAATACCAATGATCAAGCCATATGGTATGCCAAAGGTTGGAGGACATTCACTAGCATCCACAATTCCCAGTCTGCCACTTGTTCCGGCTCCTATATAAAATAGCCTTCCTCCTGCCAGCATTTTATCAATGATGGCATTTATCAGCATTTCAATTTGCGGAATGACAGCAGCAATAGTTGCGGGTACTTTTTTGTCCTCTTTATTTATATTTTCGAGTAATTCATGGACACTCATTTTTTCCAAATGACGATAATGAGAGGGAGATTCCGTGATTTTTTTGAAGGACATATTATGGGTTAAAAAAATATATTATTGATGATATTTTATTAATCCTTCCATGGGATTTTTTAAAACTTTACCCAACTGTAGTTCATAAGAGATACACATATCTTTCAATACATCTTTGAAACCGTATGCAATACTTCCTATGAAATTAATTGGCATTGTCCAGCTTTCGCTATACTTATAAACATGGTTAAAAAAGAAATCATTGAACCCGTCTTCAATAATATTTTCGATCATATAATGCCCCCGGTTCTCTTTTAAAAAAACAGCAAAATTTGCCAGATACCTGTTTGGAAGCGGTTGTTTATATACAGCATCCAGAATTTCAATGGAATTGGTATTGAATTTTGCTTTAAACCGATCCATCAGGTCGGGTTCAAAAGTGTTGTATAAAAAATACTGAATCACTTTTCTACCCAGGTAAGCACCACTACCTTCATCTCCAAGAACATATCCAAGGCCTGGACTGTTTTTTACTATCTTCTTACCATTATAATAACAGGAGTTGGAACCTGTGCCAAGAATACAGGCAATACCTTTTTCATGTCCGCACAAAGCTTTTGCAGCACCCATCAGGTCATGATCTATTGCTATTTCCGATGTTTTAAAGACAGATTTGAGTGCATCTTTTACGATCTTAATATTATTTGGGTTGCTGCAACCGGTTCCATAAAAGAAAATTTTGGTGGGTATAACATTTTTTATTTTAGGTAATAATTCTTTTTCAAGAATAGCTTTTATCTCGCTGTTCGTTAAGAAATACGGGCTTAATCCCTGTGTATTGATCCCTTTTTTTTTATTACCGTCCAAAAGGCACCATTCAGTTTTTGTTGAACCACTATCTGCAATAAGTATCAGCGACATTGTATTTACTTTAATTATGCATCAAGGTAAAACATTCATGTCAAAAACATACAAAAATTAAATGGATGCTAACAAAAAATTACCTTCGCGTCCAAATTGTCCGGCAGGGTAAGCGGGATAAATTTTAAATTAGTATGGAAAATAAAAAATTTAATGTCTGGTTGCCTTTACTTTTTAGTGTAACAATGATTGTGGGTATATACCTTGGTTTTAAAATGAGGAGCGATATGCCGGGCAAAAGTTTCTTTTATATAGAGAAGCGCAGACCGGTGCAGGAGATATTTGACCTTTTAAAGAATAAGTATGTTGATGATGTGAATGTAGATATTTTGGGCGATACTGCCATTCAGGCCATATTAAGTAAACTTGATCCCCATTCTGTTTATATACCAGCAAAAGAACTGGAAAGAGTCAACGAAGAAATTGCCGGTAGTTTTTTTGGTATAGGAATTGAATTCAGCATAATAAATGACAGCCTGCATGTAATACATGTTTTCAAAAACGGGCCAAGTGACAGATCCGGCATTAAAATCGGTGATAAAATATTAAAAGCTGGTGGCTTTTCATTAACCGGCAGTATTACAAAAACTGATTCAATAAGATCATTACTCAGGGGTAGCCGTGGAAGCTTTGCTGATGTTGAATTATTAAGAGGGACACTGAAAATGAAATTCCGGATCAAAAGAGATGTCATTCCACTTTCCAGTGTGGATGCTTGTTATATGATTGACAGTACTATTGGATATATAAGGCTTAACATGTTCACTCAACAAACATATCGTGAGTTTATGAAAAGCCTGGAAGATCTGAAAAAACAAGGATCAAAAAAACTGATCCTGGATCTTCGTAATAATGGCGGTGGGGTTTTGGATGAAGCTGTTGAAATTGCTGATGAATTTTTAGATGGGGATAAACTGATCACTTATACTGTTGGTAAGCATTCACCTAAAAAGGAATACAGATGCCGCCGCGAAGGACAATTTGAAAAGGGTTCGCTTGTTGTGTTAATTGACGAAGGCAGTGCCAGCGCCAGTGAAGTTCTTGTAGGAGCGCTACAGGACTGGGACAGAGCTACGATCATTGGCCGAAGAACTTTTGGAAAAGGATTGGTTCAGGATCAGTTCGATCTAAGTGATAAAAGTGCTATCAGGTTAACCGTTGCAAGGTATTACACGCCTATTGGCCGAAGCATTCAGCGCTCTTATGCCAATGGTGGAAAAGCATATTATGACGATATTGCTCACCGTTTTAAGGATGGTGAAAACTTTTATGCAGACTCAGCGAAAAATATAACAGGTAAAGTTTATAAAACATCATCCGGTAAAAAAGTATTTGGCGGAGGCGGTATTACACCGGATCATTTTGTTGGGGCAGATACAGGAAAAATGGGTAACAGTATCATTAAAATATATGAAAAAGGGTTGATCAACACTTTTGGATATAAATACTGTTTATCTGATACTACTTTACTTAAAAAGTATAATTCTCCCGGAGAATTTGCAAAAACATTTCAGCTTACAGAAGAGAACTGGAAACTTTTTGAAAACATCAGTATGGCAGATTCTATAAACCTGAAAGGCTTGAACGATAAAGAAAAATTGTATTTAAGTAAAACACTCAAGAGCTCTATTGCCCGTCAGTTATGGCGCAATGAAGGATATTTTGAAGTAAGTAATACGGAAGATAATGTTGTAAAGAAAGCTTTAGAATTATTGTATAAAAACTGATAACTCTTTTTCTTAAATTGTTTTATTATCTCATAACGATGTGATCTTTTTAAGCGGCTGCCATTTTCGGTAAGTTGCACTTCTCCAAATCCATTCTAACGGGCCATAGTTAAAATATTTTAGCCAGATGGTACTGATGATTATTTGCATGATAAACACAAAAAGGGCAAATAAAGTGTAATAAACAGATCCAACTTTTCCCATATAACCGAGGCCGGCAGTTAAAAAAATAAAATTACCAATTAGCGTGTGCATGACGTAGTTGCTGAATGCCATTTTACCAACAGGTGCCGTTACCGACATGATCTTTTTACCGGCCTCTGTTTTAAAGGCAAGCATGAATAAAGATATGTAAGCAGCTGCTAACGGAGCCACTCCAATGGCATAGGAGATGGTTCTATACAAGCCAGCCATTTTATAATTTGTATAAGAACCGTCATTAAGATTCATATATTTTGCAAGCATATAATTAGCAGGAAGAGCGATCAGTAATCCAAATCCGATGATATAATAAAGTAATTTTTTATGCTGCGAAATATTTTTATAAAAATTACTTCGCCCAACAACCAGTCCGATGAGCATCATGCCCAATACTTTTGGAAACCGGCTTTGAAAGAAGAGATCACCATAACGGAAAAAAAATCCTCCGATATCTGATTTCAAAACATCAAACCAGTTTGCATTTTTAATATAAGATTGAAAGGTTTCTTCACTAACAATACCGGTTAATTTTTTATCTACTTTTTCGCCGATACCGAAAAATAATTCTGTAGGATATCTCAACACAGGGAATTGCATTTTTAACCAGTATAATAATATCGGAGACAGTATCAACAGTACTGCAGTAATCAAAAGTGTTTTATTTGAAAAGCGGCGAAGTGGCAATAAAATAAAACCAATTAATGCGTATAAGAAAACGATATCACCGGGCCATAGCAACAAATGAAATGCTCCCAGTAAAAGCATAATTGACAATCTTCTGCGGATGAAAGAAACCGGTTTTAATCCTTTTGCTTCCGAACGAACCAATTGCAAAGCAATGCCCCATCCAAATAAAAAACTGAAAATGGAGTAAAATTTACCTTCTATGAACATGTGGTGAAGGGACTTCATTGTATGATCCCATTTTGGTAAAAGCAGGGAACCAGTTGCATCAGGGCCACCAAACCCATACCAGGAAAGTCCATTAAGGTTGGCAATAAAAATACCCAATATGGCAATGCCACGGAGTACGTCCATGAAAATTTCTCTTTCAATAGTTTTTACCGGGGAAAATGATTGCATATTAGTTCTTTTGGCAGTTAAGATAAATAAACTTTACAGTCTTTATAGTTTTTAGTTCACAGTTTATAGTTCAAGTCTGCAAGCCCCAACTATTAACTAAGAACGATGAACTGTTTTATTTTTGCAGTTCTGCGGTTGTAATTTCATTGCTTAATAAGTGCCCGAATAATTCCCAGCGTTTATCGGGAGCTTTATCTGTGCCCCTTTTTGATTCAATATAATTTTTTACCAATTGCTGGCCGTAATTATAATTAATAACATAGCTCCTGTATTTTTTAATAAAGCTGATGGATTTTGCTGCCGTTTCTTCATTGGATAATCCATATTCAGTAAGCCATCGCAACGCTTCATTTTCATCCATTGTTTTATTGATCAATCCCCGGGCAACTTCATTACGTACAAAATTAAGATCGCCTTTTAATGCCAATGCATCAAAATAAATATCCAGACCGGTTGTGTCCAATCCTGCTAACGGCAATAAAATTTCTTTGGCAAATTGGTTCTTTTCTTTACCCGGGAAAGCAACTTCAATTCCATAATTTGCACTTCCTTCTGCTATTAAAGATTGCGGGCTGAATAAAGGGTATAAGGAAACTTCCACCCATCCCCTGTTCCGGTAAAGATTTTCTTCCAGCAACATATTATATACATGATGGCCCGGGTAACTTTCATGTGAAGCTACATCAATAGCACGTTCAATGAATATTTGCAGATCGGTATTGATCTGTATGAGACTGTGAAAATTTCCTTTGTACCAATTGTAACCACTCCAGGGTTTATCTGTTAGAAATTGTAAAGTAAAATTTTCTGTTTTGGGTAAAGTGTAATGAGCCATTGTTCTCTTCCTGGCTTCAGCGATCGCAGTTTTAAAAACAGTATCGAGCTTATTTTTAGGAACAATGAAATTTTGTGCCATGTTTTGAAATCTGGCAGCTATGGTTCCTTTGCCGGGCAATGAACTGTCAAGTTTTGCAACTAAATTTTTAAAATAGATCTCATCGTGTACGGGTGCTGTTACTCCAAATAATTCTTTTGTCTCTATTTCAAATGAGGTTGATTCACCAGCGAAAATTTTTATACGACGTCCGAAAGCAATCAACTGATTTGTCATCCATTCAGCACGCTTGTTTAGTGTATCATTTTTATTATCACCTGAAAATATTTTTAATTCATTGATGAGATCATTAACAGAACTAAGTAAACTGTCTTTGGGAAAGTTGGCAAGTTTGGGTGCAGTTGGTTTCAGTGAATCCGGGCCATAATAGGCATCTACAAAATCGCTGTCGTATTCACCAATGCTTAATCCAAGCCTTACATATTTTTCGGCAAGCTGGTTTATATCAGCAGCTGTTGGTTTTTGTTTTATTTCATTACATGAAATAAATACGAGTATAGAAATAAACAGCAAGATTTTTTTCATTTGTAAATATTTGATGACAAAGAAACAAAAGAGCAAGCTATAACAATTACCAACCATCCTATAATTTCTCTTCGTGTTGACTCCAATCGAGCCCGGTTCTTTCTGCTTCTTCAGATACCCGCATTGGAATGATGAAATTTGTTATTCTTAATAGAATAGATGTTCCCAAAAAAACAAAAACAGAAACTGCGATCATGGCAATGAGGTGAACCAAGAATAATTTGTTTTCGCCGTATAATAATCCATTATTTGTTACTGCTGCATTAACCTGATTATTGGCAAATACGCCTGTTAGTAACATCCCCATCATACCACCCACCCCATGACAGGGAAAAACATCGAGTGTATCATCAATAGACGTTTTAGTTCTCCATTCAACCATCAGGTTACTGACAATACTGCTGGCAACACCAACGATCAATGATTGAGGGATGGTAATAAAACCTGCTGCAGGAGTAATGGCAACAAGTCCAACAACTGCACCAATGCATGTTCCCATTGCACCCGGTTTTTTCCCTCTTAATACATCAAAAATGATCCAGGTGAAAGCTGCGGCTGCTGAGGCTGTTGAAGTAGTGGCAATGGCTATTGCGGCAAGTGCATCCGCATGAAATGCCGAACCGGCATTAAAACCAAACCAGCCAAACCATAATAAACCGGTACCCAGTAAAACATAGGTGATCCTTGCCGGATCGTGAGCCGGTTCATTTCTTTTTTTAAGATAAATAGCACTTGCCAATGCTGCCCATCCGGCACTCATATGAACAACAGTGCCACCGGCAAAATCAAGTACACCGTATTTTGCCAGCAAGCCATCCGGGTGCCAGGTTGCATGAGCAAGTGGGCAATAAATAAAAATGCAAAAAAGGATGATGAAAAGTATATAAGATGTGAACTTGATCCTTTCTGCAATTGCACCGGTGATAAGTGCCGGTGTGATGATAGCAAATTTCAATTGATAGAAAGCAAATAAGATCAACGGTATGGTGGGGGCAAATTTCCAGGCTGGCCCATCAATCACCTGATTCATTAAAAAGAAAGTGTTGGGGCTTCCGATGATTCCGTGAAAAGAATCGCCAAAGGCAAGGCTGAAACCAAAGACAACCCATACAATACTGATGAT
>JANOPU010000069.1:0-32122 GCA_031422055.1 Ferruginibacter sp. | reverse complement strand
TTGATGAGAATAAGGGGATCGTATATTTTACTGCAAAAGGAAAAGAAAATACGGCCAGGAAAGATCTTTATAAAGTTAACCTTGATGGTAAAAAATTACAACGGTTAACTTTTGGTGATTATAATCATGCGGTCATAAATTTATCTCCTGACGCATCTTATTTTGTAACTACTTATAATAATGTATCAACTCCAACAAAACTATCACTGGTTGATAATAACAGTAAAATAATTAAAGAATTGGGTGATTGCAGGGGACCGGAATTTAAAGATTACCAACTTGCCAAAACGGAAATGATCCGCGTAAAAAGTGATGATGGTCTATTTGAACTACCCATGAAAGTAACCTGGCCGGTCAATATGGATAAAAGTAAAAAATATCCTGTTCTAATCTCAATATATGGTGGGCCAAATGCAGGTACGGTTATGGATAACTGGAACCTGATCGGCAGCCAGCAATGGTATGCCAAAGAAGGATTGATACAGGTATCAATGGATCACAGGGCCAGTGGACATTTTGGAAAAGAAGGAGTCAATTATATGTATCACAACTTTGGATACTGGGAAATGAAAGATTATAGTTCAATGGTAAAATGGCTGATAGATAACGGAAATGCCGACTCGACTAAGATCTGTATCACCGGGTTCAGTTATGGTGGTTATATGTCTGCTTATGCCCTTACATATGGTGCCGATGTATTTACGCACGGAATGGCCGGTGGATCAGTAACAGACTGGAGCCTTTATGATACTCATTATACCGAACGTTTTATGGGAACAATGGATGACAATGCTGAGGGATATAAAAAAAGTTCTGTTTTAAATTATACGGATAAATATAAAGGTATGTTACAGATAGTACATGGAGTAATTGATGATAATGTTCACCTGCAAAACAGCATACAATTGATCAGTAAATTACAGGACCAGAAAAAAGATTTTGAATTTATGATGTACAGTGGCGGGCGTCATGGCTGGGGTGGAGCAAAAAACCTGCATTTTCAAAATTTAAAAACAAAGTTCATATACAAATATTTACTGGAAAAGGAAGCTCCGAAGGGATTAATAAAATAAAAATTTATTGGGTAAATTAATGACCCTGCGGCGAGCTGCGAGGTATTTAAAACAAAATAAATTGCCACAGATTCACAGATTTAATACAATAAAAAAATCTAATCTGCGAATCTGTGGCAATAAATATTTTATTCCCCCCGCAGCTATGCTTCGAGGAATTCTTTTGATTTTTAAATTATGCCGATATTTTAAAAATGGTACAATGAGGCGAAGCCGATATTGGACTATGATGTTTGTCCAATCGGTATAATTTACTAAACTTTTTTCCTGCTTATTTTCTGCTTTGCAGTTAAGTAATCCAGGAAGTAAATAACTTTCACTGATAAACTGGTAAACTGTGGCTGATTGATTGTATTAGTAAAGTTCTTAAAGTAGTTTTTTTCGAAAGAGCGGTTAAAATTATCACTGATATCTTTTACTACAACATTGATAAAACTTCCCTGGGCAAATTGCCAGGTATAAACCAGGTCGGCACTGAAGAAATTATAATTTTGCCTCCTGTTGCTTGTATAAGGTGTTGAGGGTGTTTGCAGATCTCCATATTTATCCAATTCATAGTACTGCTTGGGATCCACTTTGCTCCAATAGTGCCTTGCCCTCAAAGTCAATCCCATCTTATTTGTAAAATTATATTTCATACTTAATACATCTTCTACAGTATTTACATTTCTTCTTGAAAAAATTACTGTTGGAGGCGCCCCTGCATTATCAATAATATCAGCCCAGCCAGATTGATCTTTTCCGTTCTCTGTACTGAGTGAATTATCAATAGAGAATTTGCTGTTAAACCTTATTTTTCCGAATATCCCGAAATCCATACTTGTACGTTTAAATACTCCACCGGTTCCTACGAAAAAATTTCCTCCCCACGAGTATTTCTTTGTATCATTACTGTTCCAATAGCCGTACATACCTACTCTTCCTTTATTCCTGAAAACCCTTCCGGTTACCCGCGGTTCATAAAAATCATTACCACCAGGACCTCCGTTTATATTTAATCCGATCTGCCATAGTTTTTTGGTTTGTGCATTTAAATTAAAATTAATGCCTGCTCCCTGGAACATTAATTTACTCCTTTTAAGGTCATCGATAGGAGACACAAGCCTGCTATACCAGAAATTGGTATTTACCCTCAATGAATTGTACCATTTTCCAGGTTTATTCCAGTTGTACCCGGCCCAGACACCCTGGTCCATCGTGTTGTTGTTTGTAAAATAACCAAGATCACTTTTATCATACTTTGCATTGGTAAGATCCTGCCAAACATTAAAATTAAAACGGCCACTGGTCTTTCCAAAATATATAGAATGGGCATAACCGGTTACGGTTTTATCTTTATTAATGATATTACTGAAACTAACGTTACCGCCAACATTCCAACTATTCTTTTTGTTATTGAAATCAAATAATGCAGATGTTACATTTGCATCATAAGCATTGCCATTCCTCAATACATTTGTATTAACCAGAGAAATACTGCTGTTATTTTTAAGGGTTTGATCCAGCACAAGTATATTATAATTTGTAAGAGGCAAATTTTCCTGTATATAGATCTTGCCTGTTATATTATCTTTAAGTGTTGCACTTTGCTTTTGGGTGACCGCATTGAGTATTCCTATACCCAACCCTTTTTGTGTACGTCCGCTGATCTTTGTTGCATTAACAATATCGGCTTGATATTTATAATCTAAAATACTTGTATTATCCGGATTCGGTACGTTTATATCACTAAAATAAACAGGCTCTAATCCGATCCGCCTGCTATAAAATAAATTGCCTTTACTGAATAACTCTGTCCCCTCTGTAAAGAAAGCCCTGTTCTCATTAAATCGAATTTCAAAAGGAGATAAATTTAACACACGATTATCTGTCTGTACCTGGCCAAAATCAGGGATCAATGTCATATCCAGTGTAAACGCCTGATTTATGCCATATTTCACATCCATTCCTCCATTTACTGTAGCAGTTGTTTTTTTAGTACCTGCCGCAGCAGCTCCATCATGATTTACATAGGTAGAGAAATATGGAGAAAGCTGTAATCGTAACGGAGGTTTAATATCCTGTAGACCTGTAATCTTTCCTTCCTGGGTTAAAAATCCATTTACAGTTGGATCGATTTGTTGCCAGAATAATTGTTTTCCACTTTTTTGCCTGCGTCTGACTATATTTAAACCCCAGTCCTGTATTTTTTTCTTTCCGAATCTTATAGCAGAATAAGGAATAAACATTTCAAAACTCCACCCGTCATTTTGAAGTTTTGAAGCACTTTGCCAAACTGCATTCCAGCTAAAGTCTTCATTATTGGGAGAAACTTTTGCATCCATTTGTTCACCCAATGGTGTAACAAAATATTCAAATCCATTTAATTTATCATTATAGGTATCAAAGATCACTCCCAGGAAATCATTGTTACCAAAGCCATCCCTGCCGGTTAATTCGGCGGCAATACTGTCATTTGATTTTTCATGTAAATATCCGCCAACATACACGCCTTCATTGTCGTATAAAAAATATACTTCAGAAGCATTTTCGGCAGATTCAGGTTTAAACGGGGTTGGCCTTAATTCAATAAATTTATTGGCCAAAGGTGCATTCTTCCATACTGCGTCATTTAAAACACCATCTATTTTGACCGGGGAATTAATTCTTTTAATAGCAAGATTTCTTTTTTCAACCTGGCTGAAACCGGCTGTTGAAAGCAGTATGCAAAAGCATAGCAAGCTGGATTTAAAATAATTCATGGCAAAACTGTTTGTTTGGTTAAACATTGTTCATGGCGAAACAATGGAGTACGAAATTATACGTACAATCAAACAAACTGTTACCGTTTATCAAAAGAAAATTTTATTAGGATTTTATTAACAGGCGAGATTACTTCAGAGATGACATCTTTTGTAAAAGATGTCATCTCTGAAGTTGCTATACAAACAGATCATTGTACAACTTTGCCCCGGGTACAAACGAATATTTTTCCAAGTCGGTAATTCCTTCTTTTGCAAGAACTTCTTCATCTATAAATGTGTTACCTGTGCAGTCTGCAGATGGTTTAGATAATATATAACAGGCAGCATCTGCAATAATATCAACTGTACGGCTCATATTCATCAGCATATCGCCACCCAACAGGTTTTGAACAGCAGCAGTTGCAATTGTGGTACGTGGCCAAAGGGTATTGGCCGCAATATTATATTTTTTTAATTCTGCTGCCAAACCTAATGCGATCATGGTCATATCATATTTACTGATCGTATAAGCCAGGTGGTTTGCAAACCATTTCATATCCATATTTAGAGGAGGTGATAAGTTCAGGATATGCGCATTCGTTCCATTTTTTAAATGAGGAATACATGCTTTACTAACCATAAATGTTCCCCTAACATTAATGTCATACATCAGATCGAATCTTTTGGGTTCGGTTTTTTCGGTTGTTGTCAAATTAATAGCAGATGCATTATTGATTAAAATATCAATGCCTCCAAATGTTGAAACTGCTTTATCGACCACTTCCTGGACCTGGTCTTCAAACCTGATATCACATTGTACCGCCAACGCCTGGCCGCCTGCATCTTCCATTTCTTTTGCGGCAGAAAAAATGGTACCCCCAAGTTTTGGGTTTTCTTCTATGCTTTTAGATGCAATAACGATATTGGCTCCTTCTCTTGCAAGGCTTAATCCTATTGCTTTCCCAATACCACGGGATGCACCTGTAATTATTACCGTTTTATTTTTAAAACTCATACCAAGTAGATTTTATTAAGCCCCGGTTATTATTATAACAATGTTGCTTCGTGGGTAATATTTGTATTAAGCAATTTTGAGATCGGGCAATTAGCCTTTGCATCTGCAACAGCAGCATCAAATTGTTCCTGTGACACCCCTGGAACTTTTGCTTTCACATCTAAATGAGATTCAGTAATGCTACCATTATCTAACGTAATATCACAACGTGTTTCAATTTCATCAGGTGTAAAGCCAGCAGCATTCAGGATAAAAGTAAGTTTCATTGTAAAACAGCCGGCATGAGCTGCAGCAACCAGTTCTTCAGGATTGGTACCAACCCCATTTTCAAACCTGCTGCTAAAAGAATATTGCGTTTTGTTTAGTACTGTACTTTGAGTTGTCAAATTACCTTTGCCTTCTTTTCCGGTGCCATTCCAAACGGCAGTTGCATTGCGTTTCATTTTTATTTATTTTAATTGTTTATAATAATTCTCTTCAGTAAATCCTATAATAAGTTTGTTTCCTGCTTCTAATATGGGCCTTTTGATGATGCTGTTATTAGCTATCATGATTTTGATTGCAGCCGCCTGGTTAGTTATAGCAGCTTGTTCCTCTTTGGATAAACCTCTCCAGGTGGTACTTTTTTTATTTAATATTATTTCCCATCCGGTAAGGTTACACCATTTAATCAATTTTGATGCTTTGATGCCTGCTTTTTTATAATCATGAAAATCAAATGAAATTTTATGTTCATTTAGCCATGCCAGTGCTTTTTTGGTGCTATCACAATTAGGAATTCCATAAACAGTTTTTGTATCCATATTAAAAAACGGGTAATACTGGTTTTGTTTTCATAATGGTCTCGATCTTTTCTGTTAGTTCCGGTGTTAGTTTTGAGACAACTTCCAACGCATTTAAATTATCAAGTAGTTGCGTCTTTTTTGTTGCTCCTAAAATTGCAGTACTAACGTTTGGATTTTTTATGCACCATGCAATACTTAATGAAGCAGTACTAACGCCTAATTTAGTTGCCAGTTCTGCCAGTTTTTTTACTTTTTTAATTTTATCATCCATTACCCATTTATCCCTCAACCAATCAAATCCTTCCAAAGCAAAACGACTCCCTTTGGGAATACCATCATTATATTTTCCGGATAAAAGCCCTGCTGCCAGCGGGCTCCAGATAGTAGTTCCGAGACCAACATTCTTATATATTTCTAAAAATTCATTTTCCACTTTTTCTCTTTCAAATAAATTATATTGGGGTTGTTCCATTGTTGGGCCGATAAGTCTGTAATGCTGCGCAACACGGTGTGCCTCCATGATTTCAACACCACTCCATTCACTGGTTCCCCAATACATGATCTTTCCTTGCTGAATAAGATGATTCATTGCCCATACCGTTTCTTCAATAGGTGTTTGCTTATCCGGACGATGACAAAAATACAGATCAAGGTAATCTACCTGTAAACGTTGAAGTGCTTCATCACATGCTTCCAGTAAATGCTTTCGGCTGCAACCTGTTTGGTTTGGTTTATTGTTTTTTCCTCTCCATCCCCAAAATGCTTTGGAAGAAACGATAAATGACGTTCGATCCCATTTTTTCTTTTTAAGTACACGGCCCATCATTTTTTCGCTTTCGCCTAAAGCATATATTTCTGCGTTATCAAAAAAATTTATGCCATTGTCATAAGCAACTCCCATTAATTCATCAGCAACTTTATCATTGATCTGTTTGCTGAAACTAACCCAGCTACCAAATGAAAGCACACTAACCTGTAAACCGGATCTCCCTAACCTGCGATATTCCATATTAAAATTTATATCCGAAGATATGATAACAATGTGGAAATAAAATAACAGGAATGATCTGTCTTTAACCCGGAAATTTAGAGGCTTGCACATTTAGAATTCCGGTTGGCTGAATGATATGCCAGTTATTAAAATCCTGGCTAGATTCCATACCTACACCGTCCAGCACCTGGGTTTTAGTTCTGATACGTACAGGTTTATCGGTAAAAAACTCTGTACCGTAACGGCTCCTGTCCCAGAATAACTCTTTACAATAAAGTGTATCGCCTTTTTCCATATTGATCACTTTCACACTATCTTTTAAAAAAACAATGCTATTGGATTCTTTATATTTTGCATATAGTGCAGACAACTTACTTTCAGCAGCACCTTCCTCATTATAAAAATAAGCCTCGAGTGTTTTAGGAAACTCATAATATGGTATGGTATCCTGCACCCGCAACATTAAAGGAGCAGTAAGTACTACTTTAATTTTTCCACCTGTTGTGTAATTTAATTTTACATTGACAGCCTCTTCAATTCCTAATTTTTTTGAATAAAGATTATTTACTTCTGTTTCATCATTTTCACAGGCAGATAAAAAAATGCAGCCCGTTAAAAAGGCTGCAAATAAAATTTTATTTTTTTTTTCTGATCTCATGTGTATACCTATATCAAATGTAAAATTACATTAATCGTAACTTCTTTTCTGGAACCATCGTGCATTCATAGAAATACCAATATTGACACGTGTAAAATTTTCTCTTAAGCTAATTGTTTGCTTGTTTCCTCTTGCACCGAATTCCAGAGCTGTATTCAATAAAACGTATTCCCCAAATCGTATACGTTGAGAAGAAGTTAACGGAAAACTTGCACCAATACTACCAGCATAATTGGTGCGGCTGCTATTAAGTTTAACATAATCCGGACCAAAATAGAAACCACCCCTATATTTTACAAAACTCCAGTATTTTCTGGTAGCTGTATTTTCTTTTGCAGGATAATACTGAGCCCCGATCCTGATAGTCCAGTTATTTTGTACAAAATCAGTTTGCCCATAAAACCGGTAATTTTCCCAATTAGACGTTTCAAAATCTAAAGCCATCAGCCAGTTTTTGTTTGCGTAGTTGGCACCAACTCCATAAGTGCCGGGTATTATTAACCGGCCTTTTACATCATTATTAAAATTAATAGTATCTATCGTAAAAGTTCCACCACTACCATCATAACTAAATGTTTCATCAATATTATTCTTTTTTGCCTGCAGGTTTTGTTGCAGGTTTCCAAAGGCCCCAATATTAAATATTCCTTTTTTCATTTTGATTGAATACTGAATCCCAAGATCTAAAAAGAAACCGCTAAAGCGTGATTTAGTTTCTGAATTTGATTTATAATAGATAACTGAATCATTTTTAAAATCAAGTTTAGTACTAAAGTCTTTTGTACCAAAACTATACCCGGTACTGATTCCAAAGCTCAGATTTTTGATTCTGACTCCGGTTCCTATATTGAACTGATTGATCCCGCCTGAACCTTCATATAATGTGTTTAAACTATCTATACCGGGCAATCGCTCATTTTTTTCAATTTTATAATTTATTCTGCTAACCGGCCGAAGGCCAAAACTTAATCCCCAGAAAACATTTTTATTGGCATCCGTTTTCTTTAATTTTCTGGAAAGTAAAGGGAATCCAAGTTGTAGATAAGAAATAAGTGTATTGGTTGCTTTATATTTTTCTGAAGTAGTATTACTCTTTAATGATCTGATATCTACTTCCCCTCCAACTTCAAGAATCGTATTACTTAAATACCCAAGAGATGCAGGATTAATAAAATTGATACTTTGATAGTCGGCATATCCTATTGAAGCCCCTCCCATTCCACGATTCACAATATTTTGATTAGGCACAATATCTCCAATACCATATCTGGAGAAAGGTGAATTCTCCTGGGCAGAGACTAAAGAATAAATAAAAAACAATAAAACCAGTGCTGAAATCCTCTTAAACCCGGCCGTTGTTAAGTTCACTAAGTGCATACAGTCCTTTAAATAAAAAATTATAGTCGGCAAATATCTTGTTTTTAAGTTGACTGGCAAAATAGGTTGAATTACCCCCGGTTAAAACCGCGTTAAAGTTGCTGTATTTAGAGGCATATTTTTCAATGAAACCATCAATTTCACTGGCTATTCCAATAATAACCCCGCTTTGTAAATTTGTTTTGGTGTCGTACCCCATAAGTGGAAAATTCCAGTCGGCGGTAACCAATGGAAGTTTTGCAGTAAAATCATTCATAGATTTAAAGCGCATATCCATACCCGGAGAGATGCTTCCCCCTATGAATTGGTGATATTGATTTACAAAATTATATGTGATGCAACTTCCAAGGCTTATTATCAGGTTATTGAGACCCGGGTAAAACTGAACTGCAGCGGCGATCAATGCCAGCCTGTCGGCTCCTATTTTTTCAGGCTTGCCAACAGGTGTTGTAAAATTTATCCTGGTTAGATGCGAAAGTTTGTGAAAAATTGTCCTGGATGAAAGTAATGTTTCAATGGCTTCATTATGATTAATTACGGATGACAGGATCGCTTTATCCGGATGCCAGTTATCTAATAATTGTGAGATCGTTTCTGTTTTATCATCAACTAAAAAAAACTCTTCCTGGTAATTATCATTTTCAAATATGGCTGCCTTCAACCGAGTATTACCGAAATCCAAACAGAGCGTTTTCATTACATTATTTTTTAAATGATATTAAATCCATCCGGATTTTTAAAATGGCCATTGAGTTTTATTTTCTCTTTCAACAGATCCATTTCTTTCATTACAGGTAATACTTTTGCAATATGCCGTTTCAAAAATTCCTGCCGTTGAAGTTCCTGTAATAATTCAAGTAATAAGTATTCATCTTCAATAGACAACCCTGCATTATGTGCTACATCATAACTCAATAGCTGATCATCTGGTTTTTTGAATTCTTTTGAAATATTGAGTGAACTGTGTATTTCCCTTATACCCAACAGTATTATTTTCATTAGTGCACTACTTCCATTATTTATATTTTCCGGGTAAGTCACTATCGCACCATTGTATAATTTTTCAGGCAGTTCATGTACAATTTCAAGTATTTTGAAAATATCTGTTCCTTCCGTTCTAATATCCATTTTGCCATCATCGTATATTTTACATATTTCCACAACCTGCACCAAAGTACCCATTTCACTCAGCTTATTGTTTATCACAGCAGGTATGCCAAATGGCTTCTTATTGTCATATGAATCTCTTATAAGTTGCTTATACCTTGGCTCAAAAATATGCAGGTTTAAATGTTCTCCGGGGTAAACAACGATACCAAGAGGAAATATGGGTATAAAATTGGTCATGTATCAAATTAGTTTATAGCTAAGCGAAATTAATAACAAGTTGTTTGAAATCCTTATAAAATAAACTTATGTAAATTAGTGCTTTAAAAAAACTTTTAATGACCGAAGGGGTAAACAATATAGCTATTATAAAAAAACGGGCACTTCTTTTTTCTGTATGCACTATCATAACCAGCAAGAGTGAATATGCATTAATGAAGCAGAGTTTTGTTGACCATGGCTTTACACAAAATATTGAATTCCTGATTGCAGATAATACCAATGGAAATGTATTTGACGCCTTTACTGCTATTAATCGTTTTTTACAGGAAGCAACCGGGCAATTTATAATTATTGTACACCAGGATGTGCGCTGCTTAGATCCTATTGACAAATTAATATCTTCATTAAACAAGCTTGAATCAGTTGATCCATTATGGGCAGTTTGCGGAAATGCCGGAGCAAGAGGTTACCGGAATTTTTTTTACTATTTGAATGACAATGGCCGTGTAGATCAAAGTAAAAACCTACCGGCAAGAGTATCCTCTCTTGATGAAAACCTTTTAATCATAAAAAATAATTGCAATCTCTCCGTTTCCGCTGATATAAAAGATTTTCATTTTTACGGAACCGATATTTGCATCATTGCTGATCTCCTTGGATACCATTGTTATGTCATAGAATTTATGGTACATCATTTAAGTTCCGGGAATATTAAAAAAATGCTGGCACTACAACCGGCTTTTGTTAATAAATATGGATATAAGCTCAGAAGCAGATTCATTCACACTTCCTGTACAAAGTTTTATCTGAGTAATTCAGTTTTTAAAAACAAGTTTTACAATAACCCTTTTATCTTTTTTTGGTTAAAGGCATTTACACGCCTGGGCAATTTTTTACAAAAGATGTTTTAATCATTCACAGCAACACTTAACCGGTAAGCTGCTTTTATGTAAGAGAAATAGGGAAACCATTTTTTTTTATAATAAAATAACACAGAGGCATGCGTAAGCAGGAAAATGAACAAACTCCACGAAAAACTTTTATTATTAAGGGTATTTAGTCTTTCCAGAAGCTCCTGTGCAAATATTTTTGTTTGAACAGGCAGAGATTTTATGGTAATAAAAGTTTCCAATGCCATTTTACGTTCCCTGCTTTCTTTAATAGCCTGTTTTGGAGATGACTGTTCGTAAAGAGTAAGATTGTTACTGTGCCTGCGATGATATGCCAATACGCTATCGGTAGCAGCTATATATCCGTTACAGGTGGCAACTTCACAAAGCCACCAATCATACATAACGTTTTTGGGTATCGGCAGTATATGTTGAAGCAGGCGTTTTCTGAAAACAATATTGTGTCCTGAAATTGAATTCCGTATCAATAATCGCCTGGAATCATTTCCTGTCATACGCTTGGTTGCCTTTGCTTTCAGTTTATGAAGGGGTAAATCATTATGAATGAATTGTACAGAAGCGCTATGGGTTAATATAGTATTTTCATCCGAAAATAATTTGAGCTGTTCTTCAATTTTATTTTTTTTCCATACATCATCCTGGTCTGCAATCGCTATAAATTCTCCTGTTGTTTTCAAAAACCCTGATTCAAAATTTTTATTTACCCCTGCATTTGTTTGATTGAAATAATATTTTACGCGTTTATCTTTTTCTGCAAATGCCATGATGATCTCCTGTGTTCCATCTGATGATGCATCATCACAAATAATCACTTCCATGTTTGACCAAGTCTGATCCAGAATACTTTGTAACTGTTCATTGAGAAATTCCCGGCCATTGTATGTAGCCATCACTATAGAAATCAATTTATCATTTGTATGAATACTCACTTGTACAATGTATAACTTTATGAAAAGGATCTCACTGAATATTTTTTAAAACCGCCTGATCTTTTTATCCTTTATAGAATCAACAATAATGTTTACAACTTCTCCTAAAGATAAAAGTGTATTGGTTTCCTTTTTAAAATCAGCAAGACTATGCCTGGATTGTTTAATAAGATTTCTTTTTTGGAAAAATAACTTCAAAGATTTAAAATAATAAAACCTTCCGGTCACCAGCCTGATAAAGGTTTCAAAGACCAGTTGCATATACCATAGAACCAGTTTTGCTTTTGGCAAGTGAATGGCGTGTAAAAACATTTTATTTCGGTCATAGATCGCATCAATATATGTTTTCTTGCTTTTACTTTTAATGGTAACAGATACCTGGTGCCGGCAAATAGCAAAATGTTCATAGTAACATTTCCAACCCAGCCGCCAGGCTCTCAGGCAAAGTTCAAAATCTTCCACATAAAACGGCGCAAATATTTCATCTAACCCTTTTAAGGCAATTAATTTCTTTCTGTCTACAAATGCATTGGCCCCGGAAAGAAACATAGAATACAACCAATCGTTTTTGCCAATTTCATCGGGTAAATAGTTGCCGCTTGTTTTTAATTTTACACCATGAAATGAAGGATATTTTGCTGCGTCCTGAATAATATCATTATCCCATCCTATCACACGCCCCATGACTCCGAATGTATCTTCCTTTTCAAAATAACGAAACAATGGCATAAAATAATTTTCCTCCAATATTACATCACTGTTTAAAAACAAAACATAATCATATTGGGCAGCATAGATTCCTTTATTTACAGTTGGGGAAAAGCCTCTGTTTATTTTATTTTCGATCAGTTTTATTTGATGGAATTCTTTTTTCAGGAAACTTACAGAATTATCTGTAGAACAATCATCAGAAACGATCACTTCATATGGCAAAGCAGTAAATGCAAGTGCGTTGAAAAGTGGAGGTAATATTTTGGGTAACAAATGAATACCGTTGTAATTAGGGATCACTACAGAAATACCTTTGTTGCTCAATTAATTTATTTTAAAGCAAAGAACGCAAAGAATAGTAAATCTTACAAATAAAATAAGTATTGCTCCATGCTTTTTTATGCATTATCTAAACTATTTTGCAGTATGTGGCAACAATTAAAAAAAGATATTATCAATGGCAATATACATGCATTGGCCAGATGTATTTCTTTAGTTGAAAATGAAGTGAATGGCTATGAGGAACTGCTTGAGTCATTACCTCAATCCAAAACCCCTGTTATTGGAATAACCGGTCCTCCGGGTGCAGGAAAAAGTACCATGACTGATGCACTTATCGGCCTAATGACTGAACAACAAAAAAAAGTTGCTGTGATCTGTGTTGATCCCTCCTCACCATTTACCAGAGGAGCCTTGCTTGGCGACAGAATACGAATGAGCCAGTGGTATAATGATCCAAATGTTTTTATTCGTTCTATGGCAACGAGGGGTTCTTTAGGCGGATTGCATCCAATGATCATTGAGATCACTGACCTATTAAAATTTGCAGCTTTTGATTTTGTTATTATTGAAACAGTAGGAGTTGGCCAAAGTGAAATTGAAATTGCCGGGCTTGCAGACATAACTATTGTAACAGTTGTTCCGGAAGCCGGGGATGAAATACAAACAATGAAAGCCGGGTTGATGGAAATTGCAGATATATTCGTAGTCAACAAAGCCGACAGGCCCGGTGCAGATCAATATGTAAAAAATCTAAGGTTGATGTTAGCCCCAGCCTTTTCATTTAACAAAAACGAAATTGATATCATTAAGACTATCGCCTTGCATAAAGAAGGAATAACAGAACTTTATTTATCCATTAAAAAGTATTTAACTGCGCATAATCTTAACGAAAATAAATATTACCTGCTGACAGAAAAAGCATGGTACTTGTTACAGAAAAAAAGAATGAAAGACCTGGATAAAGAAAATATCATGGAACAAATAAAAGTTATTTCCCTCCAAAAAGATTTTAATATTTACAGGTTTATAGAGGGTATTCCTGTAATTGCGAGGTGACTTTTTAGCAGCTAATATTTCTGCACTAAAATTAAAAATTTACCAAGTTCTATCACTGATTTTTACTTATTTATTGCCATCAGGCATTAATTTGGATAGTATTGGCAATAGATTGGCAATCGTCAACATAGTTGGCGTTTTTTTTATTGTTCCGGGGATTTATGCTGCTGCTTTAATTGCGGCCTGCTTTCGATTAGCGATGATAGAGGCATTAGCTGTCATGATTCCAAAAAATATCCAGCACTTTTCAGTGATGGCATTTCGGGCATTTACTTTTTGAAGGAGATAATGATTTTTTTCATTGCCAAAACTTCCTTCTAATCTTGTACCTCTTTCTTTATTCAAGGCATTTCTCATTATTTTACTTTGATCTATATGCTGTACTTTTTGTTTACCCTTGGGTTCAAAATTGGTGATAATCTTTTTGCTGCTGCAATAAGTTCTATTAGCATTGGTGGCATATATTTTATCGCCGCTGTGATGGGTACACTTTCCAAATAATTGCTGGTGCAGGCCTATACAATTTTTAAGCCTTGTCCCTTCATTAAATGCATCGTAACTAAAGTGTTCAATAAAGCTGATGCCATCGACCTGTAACTTATTTACTTTAGCTCCGAACTCTACTGATTTTGTTTCCTTGCCCCGGACAATTGGCCGTATGTAAGGCTTGCTTAAACTAACAATCCTGTCTTTTATCTGATCCACCAGTCCATACACTTTACTGTGATGTTGACTGTAAACTTCAGTAATAGTAAGCATCTGCGCTTTCTCTTTGTTAGACAATTTCACCGATTTACTTTCTACAAGTTCTTTATGCAGGTTGAGTAAACGAAGTAAATATCTCAGCAGCTTTTTTAATAACCTTTTCTCAGCACGTTTTGTTTTCTTCTTCGTTTTCTGATAAGATAAAAACTCCCTTTTCCATTTTTCATAATTACTGCGACTCGTACGTTGCTTTAATTGTTTCTTTAATCCATTATAACTTAGGTAAGTTTTGTGGCAGCAATCCCATACAAGTTTTACAGGAGTTGGAAAACTTATACGGCTTTCATAACACGTTGCATCTTCACTGCTAAAATTACTGTTCGTAATTTCAAGTTTCCAATAGCCTGCAAATATTTGTTGCATAGATGCTATGTCTAAATGACTGCCGATATAGGTTCTCCACCAACTCGGAAGGTTTGTGTCTCTTATGATCTCTGTGGGCTTTAATTGAATGCCGCAAAAATATTGTAAGCTCCAGTCGGTATTAATACGCTGTATCAATAAGGCATCACTTAAACCTAAATAATGTTTTAAAAACAAAAGACCTAGCCCTCCTTTTACATCAAACCAGGGCTTGCAACCCTTGCCGCTTTGGAGGCCACGAGGAGATGGAATAGTTGATCCTAATTGGTCAAAGGGTATAGATAAATACAACTGACCAAGATCAGTCTGTAAAAATCTTTCGTACAATAATTGTTTGTGAGAAAATAGTAAATTTGTCATAGAACTAGTTATTATCGTTGCCTCACTTTGAACACTTTTCGTGCCATTGTGAGGCTTTTTTAATAACAAATTTCCACATAATGCAAGCCTAGTGTGGATTACGCATTTACAGGAATACCCTATAGACAATCTATGATTGGGGAATAATTACGCTGCTATAGTTCCTGATTACAGAATAATTGTCTGATCTTCTTTCTGTTGATTTATCAGTTTATTGTTTGATTTTTCCACCAACGATAGCCAATGAATCCAATAATTGCAAAAGGCATCAGCATTAAATATAAAATTCCTGAATTCATTCCCTGAGCTGGTTTTTCGCCAAGCTGCTGTGCTGTTTTGGTACACATGGCACATTGAGCATCTGCACCTGAATAAACAAGCAGGAAAAAGATTATGAGAGAAAATATAAAAAGGCATTTTTTCATACTGCAAAAATAAAACAGTTGCTACGAATGCACGAAGAAATAATCTTAAAATTCCTATTATTCGTGAATTCGTTACACAAAATCTAAAAAAAATCCGCTCAAAAGAGCGGATCCGTTTATAATAAGTAATATTATGCTTCTACCTGTGTCATTGATTTCGAAACCCGCTTACGGTCATCTTCATTTAGAATAGTCTTACGAAGGCGAACACTTTTTGGTGTTACTTCAATACACTCGTCCTGTTGAATATATTCCATACATTCTTCCAGCGACATTAGAATTTTTGGAGCTGCTTTAGAAGCATCATCCGATCCGCTTGCACGGTGGTTGGTTAATTTTTTAGGCTCCGTTGCATTCACAACAAGATCTCCTGGTTTGATATGTTCAGCAATGATCTGGCCGGCATATACATCATCTCCCGGATCAACAAAGAACCGACCTCTTTCCTGTAATTTATCAATGGAATACCCCGTTGTTTTTTCCGTTGTTTTAGAAAGTAAAACACCATTGCTTCGTCCAGGAATACTTCCTTTCCATGGTTTGTACTCGCTGAAACGATGGGCCATTACAGCTTCACCGGCAGTATTGGTAAGCATATTGCTTCTCAATCCAATCAAACCTCTTGATGGTATATCAAATTCCAGATGCTGCATTTCACCTTTTGTTTCCATTACAAGCATTTCTCCTTTACGTTGTGTTACCAGGTCAATTACTTTTCCACTGTATTCTGCAGGAACATCAACTACCAATATCTCATATGGTTCACTTTTTACACCGTCGATCTGCTTAACGATAACGGTTGGTTGCCCGATCGTTAATTCAAATCCTTCCCTGCGCATGGTTTCAATAAGAATACCCAGATGCAGGATTCCACGGCCGTATACTAAAAAGCTATCCGCGCTATCACTATCTTCAACTTTTAAAGCAAGATTTTTTTCTGTTTCTTTCATTAACCTGTCACGTAAGTGACGGCTCGTAACAAATTTCCCTTCTTTTCCAAAGAACGGTGAGTTGTTAATACCGAATAACATACTCATGGTTGGTTCATCCACGCTAATAACAGGCAATGCTTCCGGGTTCTCAACATCTGCAATGGTATCTCCGATATTAAAATCATCGAGACCTACAACTGCACAAATATCTCCTGCAAAAACTTCTGATGTTTTCTTCTTACCCATCCCTTCAAAAACATAGAGTTCTTTTATCTTCATTTTTTTAATACCGCCATCTGCCTGCATTAAAGCAATTTGTTGATTCTCTTTGATACTTCCACGGGCAACTTTACCAACAGCAATCCTCCCTAAAAAAGATGAATAATCCAATGAGGTGATCTGCATCTGGGAATATCCTTCATTAACTTTAGGTTCCGGAACAAACTCCAATATGGCATCAAGCAATGGAAGAATATTATCTGTCTCTGTAATAGATGTATTCATCCAGCCATTTTTACTACTTCCGTAAATTGTTGGAAAATCCAATTGCTCTTCAGTAGCATCCAGGTTAAAGAATAATTCAAATACTGCATCATGAACTTCATCCGGGCGGCAGTTTGGCTTATCAACTTTATTGATAACAACTATCGGGTGTAAACCAAGCGCCAGTGCTTTTTGCAACACAAAACGGGTTTGAGGCATAGGGCCTTCAAAAGCATCTACGAGTAACAATACACCATCAGCCATTTTTAAAACTCTTTCTACCTCACCACCAAAATCCGAGTGACCAGGTGTATCTATAACATTGATCTTAACGTCTTTATAAGTAACGGAAACATTCTTACTAAAAATGGTAATACCACGCTCTCTTTCCAGGTCATTGCTGTCCATGATAAGCTCACCGGTTTCCTGGTTATCCCTGAAAACCTTTGTTGTGTGTAAAATTTTGTCTACCAGGGTTGTTTTTCCGTGATCTACGTGTGCAATAATTGCGATGTTACGAATATTCATTTTTTGAGCTTTTAGCTATTAGCTGTTAGCTGTTAGCCAATTTGCAATATGCTGAAGGCTTAAGTTTACAGTTAAAGGCTGTTTTTCGAGGCGCAAAGGTACGGCTATTCAGCCGGATGACAAGCCTTTATTCAAATTAATCCCGTTAAATAACGTTAAATAAATATTATTAGTGTAACATGTTTACCCGTTTTACTTATCTATTGATACGATAGCAGATTTTGTGATACGAGCCTGCTAAAGAAAGTGGTATGACCAAGAAGCTGTTAAAAAATAGTTCCGTAGATTTTGTATGCGCCGTAAAGTTGCTGGTCAGGCGACCAGCAACGGCATAAACCGCCGCAGTTTGCCGCCTGACCAACTGCAACTGGTGAATGTAAATTTCATTTTTATACAGCTTCTAAGAAATATCCGATTTACTGTAATAAATTGTCGCATATTATTAATTTTACTACAATATTTTAAAAACAAACAATGGCTTTTCAGCTTCACGCACCTTATAACCCTGCAGGTGATCAACCGGATGCGATCCGACAACTTACTGATGGGATCATACATGGTGAAAGATACCAAACACTTTTAGGTGTTACTGGTAGTGGCAAAACATTTACCATTGCCAATGTGATACAAAATGTACAGCGTCCTACTTTGGTTTTAACGCATAATAAAACATTGGTTGCACAATTGTATGGAGAATTTAAACAGTTCTTTCCGGATAATGCAGTTGGTTATTTTGTATCATACTATGATTATTATCAACCGGAAGCGTATATGCCAGTAAGTAATACTTACATAGAAAAAGACCTGAGCATAAATGAAGAGCTTGACAAACTGAGGTTACAGGCAACTGCACAATTATTAAGCGGACGAAGAGATATTATTGTAGTAGCAAGTGTAAGTTGCATTTATGGAATGGGAAATCCTACTGAATATGAAAACGGCATTATCAGAATAAAGCAAGGGCAGGTAATATCAAGACAAGGATTTTTACATGCACTGGTAAATTCATTGTATCACCGCAGCCAGGGTGATTTTACAAGAGGAACTTTTCGGGTTAAAGGAGATACCATTGATATTAATTTACCTTATGTTGATTTTGGATATCGCATCAGTTTTTTCGGAGATGAGATCGAGAGTATTGAAACTTTGGAACTTATTAGTGGTAAACGAATCACTACTGTTGAAAATGCCGCGATCTTTCCGGCAAATCTATATCTGGCACCAAAAGATATGCTGGTTCAGGTGATACATGAAATACAGGATGAGTGTGCTGCACAGACTGAATATTTTAAAAAAAGCGGTAAATATATAGAAGCGCAACGTATCAATGAACGGGTACAATACGATCTGGAAATGATCAGGGAACTCGGTTATTGTAATGGCATTGAAAATTATTCCCGTTTTTTTGACCGCAGAAAACCCGGGACAAGGCCATTCTGTTTGTTAGATTATTTTCCTAAAGATTATCTTACGATCATTGATGAAAGCCATCAAACCATTCCACAGGTTAGTGGTATGTATGGTGGTGACCGAAGTCGTAAATTAGTATTGGTAGATTATGGTTTCCGGCTTCCATCGGCAATGGATAACCGCCCGCAGAATTTCAATGAATTTGAAAGTCTGACAAATCAAATCGTTTTTGTTTCTGCAACACCGGCAGATTATGAACTGGAAAAATGCGGCGGTGTAGTGATCGAACAAGTAGTTCGGCCAACAGGGTTACTCGACCCTCCGATTGAAGTCAGGCCTTCACTCAACCAGGTTGATGATTTACTGGATGAGATAGATAAGCGTATCAGAATTGGAGAGCGGGTTTTGGTAACTACTTTAACCAAACGCATGGCGGAAGAAATGAATAAATACCTTGGGCGGATAAGTATTAAATCAAAATACATTCACAGCGATGTTGATACGCTGGAAAGGGTTGAGATATTGCGTGAACTACGTTTGGGAATTATTGATGTGCTGGTAGGTGTAAATCTTTTAAGGGAAGGATTGGATCTTCCTGAAGTGTCGTTGGTTGCTATCCTGGATGCAGATAAAGAAGGTTTCTTACGTAATGAAAGAAGCTTGACACAAACAGCAGGGAGGGCTGCCCGGAATGTGAATGGATTGGTTATTTTTTATGCAGACAAGATGACTAGGAGTATGCAAAAAACCATTGATGAAACACAACGCAGAAGAGAAAAACAGATTGAATTCAATATAAAACATGGCATAACACCAACATCGATCATCAAAACAACAGAACAAGTTTTTGCACAGGGAAGTGTACTGGATGTTAAAGGTTATGACCCTTCAAATCCTTATGCAATAAACCCTGATGAAGAATTGGTGAATGTGGCCGCAGAGGAACAGGAAGTCTATCAAACCATTCCACAAATAGAAAAAGCCATTTCCAAAACAAAAAAACAGATGCAGAAGGCAGCAAAAGACCTTGATTTTATGGAAGCGGCCAGGCTAAGGGATGTGATGTTTAAAATGCAGCAGGAAATGGAAGAAATGAAAAAGTAAGTGTTGCCACGGATGCTGGAATAAAGGCAATACTTTGATCTTTACCCTTTCTTATTCGTTCATTCATGGTAATAATATGACGGGTTACTTTTCTTTATAATTTTTCTTACCTTACTACTCCATTTTAATAATTTAAATTTTGCTCTATGATTGTAATAGCACTTTATAACCTTAAAGGTGGTGTTGGTAAAACAGCATCCTGTGTTAATCTGGCATATTTAGCCGCAGCAGACGGTTATAAAACATTGCTTTGGGATATTGATCCGCAAGGCTCCTCTTCTTTTTATTATAAAGCAAAGCCGAAAACGCATCCCGGTATAAAAAAGCTGATAACAAAAGAAGGTGGCCTTGAAGATGCTATTCTTTCTACAGATTTTGAAATGCTGGATGTTATACCTGCAGATAATTCCACCAGAAGTTTTGATGTGATGCTGGAAGAAATGAAAGGTTCTAAGAACAAACTGAAGCACGTCTTAAAACCATTAGACCAGGAATTTGATTTTATTTTTATTGATTGTCCTCCGGGCTTTAGCGCATTGAGTGAAAATATTTTTAATGCTGCAGATATTGTTTTGATGCCTGTTATTCCAACCACATTATCTATCAGAACATACAACATGGTTAAAGATTATTTTAAAGAAAAGGATCTTGATATAAAAAAAATGATGTGTTTTTTTACGATGACTGATCTGCGTAAGACTATGCACAATGAAATAATGGAAGAGCTTTATAAGGACAAGCGTTTTTTTCAAAACTATGTGCCCTATCTGAGTGATGTAGAAAAAATGGGTATCCACAAAGCTCCGATCATGGAATTTGCCAATAGCAGTTACGCTGCGAAATGCTACAGGGAATTATGGACAGAAATTAAAGAAGGGGTTTTGTAGCATGAGTAATAACGACGAAAAAAAATTTTCGTCGTTATTATAGAAGTTAAAATTATTATGGAAGACTTACACTAAACTCGCCATTTGTGATCAGTTTTGTATTGGAACCGGTTCCATTCTGATCTTTATATTGCCCTGAAAAAGTTCCTGTTATACGGGTTGCGTTAATAGTAGTAACAATTACTGAAAAAGCTGGTGAGGAATTATCTGCCGGTTGCCATCCTGAGGTACTTGGATCTTGATAATAGCTGGTACTAAACTTTATACCAAATGGATGTAAATATGGCCCGATAGTTATTGGAGTAATGCTGTTTACCGTAATATCAAGATATTCTGAAGAACCTATTGCTGCATTTCCGGAAACTGCAACTGAATTAGGTAACAACCCTGCAGAATTGTCTCCATCAATGCCAGCGTTAAACGTTTTTTGAACTCCATCCATTTTACACCTTAAATATTCAGTTGGTGGAGGAACCCCGGGTATGAATGTTATTGAAAAATTACAACTGTTAGTCCCAAAATTTACCGGAAATGAAACAGAACCAAAACTTAAAGGAGTGCCGCCACCTGTTAATACAATTGTTTGAGCACCTAAAGCCAGTGTTCCTGAACCCGAAAAAATACATCCATTAGTGGAAGTCGTATTAATATTGTATGAACCCGCTATTGTAACATTTACCGGAATGGAAACAGTATTAGTGCTATTCAAATCAATACCTTGTGTATATACCCCGGCAATTGTTGCTGCTACACAATCTAATGTTCCGGCTGCTACAGGCCCTATGATAACAGGTGAATAAGTTATTGGAAAAGAACAACCATTGGTTCCGGGAGTATACGTAAATGTTCCAGCGGCAGTAGGTGTGCCGGCACCGGTTAAAACAAGAATCTGAAAACCTGTGATCGTAAAAGTACCCGTTCCGGAAAAAGTAATCCCGTTGTTGGAACCCGAAGAAACAGTATAGGTTCCAACAGTTGTAACATTAACAGTCAGTACAACCGTATTTGACCCATTCAATGCATTACCTGCTTGATAAATACCATTTATTACTGGTGTAACGCAGGTTCCCGGAGCTCCATCCCAGGTGTAAGCCGCGGTACCGGAGCTTGAACCACCGCCACCTGTTCCTGGAGTGCCTCCATTTTCAGTACTATATTCTTTTTCACAAGCCGTAAATACCATACTGATAATCAATACTGATAAAACCAATTTAATTGTGCGGATCATACATTGAAACTTTAGATTGAGCAAAAATAAACTTTCTGTAGCATTTTACAATAAACGAAAAGGGCGGGAATCAAAAAACTGCTAAAAACATAAGCATTAATATTTTGTTTATATATTTACAGGTACACAAAATTTATTCAGTTTATGAAAAGAGAATTAACAAGCTGGTTTAGTCCGGCATTACAAGCTGAAATGCCAATTGTTGCTTATGGTGATTATGGTTTTGCATTATTACTGGTACCAACTGCTGCTGCAGATTACCTGGAGTATGAAAGATTTCAATTAATGGAAACACTTGCACCTTATATTAACAGCGGAAAAGTAAGGGTATTTTCTATCAATAGTATTAACAATGAAAGCTGGTTGAATAATGAAATGGCAGGTGAACACAAAGCTATCCGCCATAATCAATTCAATGAATATGTATATAATGAGGTGGTGCCCTTTATTAAAACAAATACTTCACCTGAAACACCCATTATTACCTGTGGCGCTTCTTTTGGAGCATTACATAGCATGAACCTTTTTCTGAAAAGGCCAGACCTGATCGATGGGGTTATTGCAATGAGTGGCGTTTATGATCTAATGGAATACACAAAAGATTTTTATGACGATCAGGTATATTTTAATTCTCCTCAACATAACATTCCTAACCTTGAAGATGAATGGCATTTGAATCATATCCGTAAAAGCAAGCACATCCATATATTAACTGGAAGTGGTGATTATGAAGATCCGGAAGCTTCCAGGAGGTTTTCTGCTGTATTGAATAATAAAGGTATTTCGCATGATCTTGATATTTGGGGTACAGAATGGAAACATGACTGGCCAACCTGGAGAGCTATGTTACCAGCATACCTGGAAATGAAATTTTAAAATAAGGGGTTGAAAATTTCAACCCCTTATTTATAATTAAATTATTTTTCAAAGAACAATGACATTGCTTTTGTTTCTTCATTCGATTTTAATTTGAAATAATAAACGGCAACAGGTTGCAAAACAGTTTTATTGATCGTGTTCATTCCTTTTTGTAAAACAATACTGGAACCGATCAGTTCCCGTCCTATTGCATCATATAAAGTAATAGTTACTAATTGAATTTTTGAACTTGACAAATTCAATTTCAGTTTATTGTTTTTAATAAATACAGATTTGATATCAATAGATCCTGAATTGGTATTTTTGAAGATGATACTTATTATTTTACTATATTTAAATTGACCGTTTTTATCAAATATTTTCAACCGGTAATAATTAATACCGGTTTCTGGAAAATAATCAAATAACTGGTATTCGATTCTTGTATTTGTATTCCCGCGGGCACCAATAGTGCTCAATTTTTCAAAATTTCTTCCATCAGTACTTCTTTCCAATTCAAAATGGCTGCTATTAATTTCTGTAGCAGTAGCCCATTGAAGTAATGATTTGCCAAATTTTTCAGAAACGGAAAAATCCAATAAAGAAGTTGGTACTAAAAATGCCTGATAGATGATCGTAACAGTATCTTTTCCAATTGCACCTTTATCGTCTGTAACTTTCAATTCAAATTTATATATACCTCCTACTAGTCCGATTACAGACGTTGATGGTGAAGTTGTAGTAAGCAGATTTCCCGCAGTGGGGCCGGATATCTTTTTCCAATTATACGTTGATATGATACCGTCATGATCAATCCCATAACCTGAAATATTTACATTACTAACTGGTATAATTATTGTCTGATTTGCGCCCGCTTCGGCAACAGGTGGAATATTAGCTGTATCAATTTTTATCAGAACTGCTGATGAGTATGGTTGAAGCGAAATAGTTCCGGGATATAAAATTCCTTTCATATCGATATAACTAGAACCTAAATTAACGGTTCTGATATTTGTAGTTTCATTGTATTCATATCTGAGGTTATAAACAGAGGCTATTGATTGGGGAGATTTTTTAGAATTCAAATCTTTGCCACTTACAGTTTTCCAATCAGCTAAAGTATAGAAATAATTAGTTCCATTTTTATCCATCCAAATAGTTGTACCATCAGAAATTGGTCTTGCATAATAATTACTATCACTAATAAAAGATGCAGGCATAGTTGTAGCCATTGGCTCAAAATAAACAGGGTATTGTGTAGCAGTTCTGGAGACAAAAATATTATGCTTGCTGGAAATATTATCAAGTGGCGCTTGATCATATTTAATTATTACCAACCCACGGTTACAATTATAAATTGTATTACTTTCTATTTTTGTTTCGTGAGAACCATGGAGATATAATCCCAGTAAACAATTTGCTATCGTATTACCTTTATAATCTACATTAGAAGCCGCCCCATCCTGATATATACCATGTCCCGAAGACTCTGTAGAAGAAGTCCCTAAGGCTGCTCCGGGACTGTTCATTACAATATTGTTTTTTACAATTCGCTTTATATAAACTCTTGGTGCCGTAAGAGGAAAAGTATAAATTCCGCCACCATCATCTTTTACAAAACAATAATTATTAATGAAATTATTATTTACAATAGTTGCATCACCGTCATATTTTATACCACAATACCCTGTGTTAATGATAGAGTTATAAGAAATATTAGCATTATTGCCACTGTTTCCTATGGCTTCAAAAGAGCTGTTTATGTGTCTGCCCATGCCTGCAAATACTCCGGTATTATTTATGCTGTTATTTGTTACTATGACGTTATCAGCTGAGCCTAAAAACAATGCGGCATTATTTGAATTATTAATTATGCAATTTTCTATTTTTATAAAAGGTGAATTAGGATATGCATTTACTGCATTAACACCGGAGTAATTTATTTCACATGAATTTAAAATAAAATGCGTTCCTGTACTGATATTGATGCTGTTTTCATTTGCCCCTTCAAATGAAATATTATTAATTGTAACAAAATTCCTTTGCGAAATATCTACCAGATTTTTAATGCCTGCAATTTTAATTTCGGATGGGTAAGTATTACTAAATATTCTCAGCTTTTTAGTTGAAGGATTAAAATACCATTCATTTATTGTATCGAGTGTCCTTGCATCATTCTGTATGAAAAATCCAAAATTATTGCTGGGAAGGTAGTCGCCGAGATTATCAGTATAAGTAAAGGTGCTCCCTGAATGAGTATTAATCTTATTCCTGTCTAATACCCATCTGTTCATCCTAATTACTACTTCTGCACCAGTCCAGTTAGTGATAGAGGAATTTATTGATGAACTTGTAATTGAGCTGTTCCCTGTATGGCTCTGATAAGTTAAATAGCCGGAATTGGGATACCTTCCCATAGCAGTATTTACGCTATTAATAACTACCATGTTTAGTTCTGAAAAAGAAGAAACGGCATCGTTGCTTTCCCAGATATTATTGCCAAGATTATTCCAATTGTAAACATTTGTAAACCCTGAAATAACAGGTTTTGAACCTGAACCATATGCCCCGATTGATATTGGATTTGCCGGTAAGCCATCCTTAGTTACAATGATACTACCGGTGAATATATTCCCTCTCATAAAAAGAATATTGTCTCCGGGATTTATGTTGTCAAAAAACGAATTTAACTTGTTTATTGTTTTCCACGGAGTAGATGAGTTTTGTGCCTGATCGCTAGTTCGGTTATCATCGCCGGAAGTAGTTGAAAAATAGTAAGTTTTAGCATTTGCAAATACGCTCAAGCATAAAAAATAAATAATAAAAAATATATTCATTTCAAATAAATTTTAAAAAAAATCATTTAGTTAAACAGATAAAAAACAATTTACTGCGTGTTTATTGATAATTGATGTACCAGAATAATATTAATATTTTGATAATACCATGATTAGAAATAAATAATTTTATCATCGAAACACACCAAAAACCCTTTACTAATATAAAGGCTAAACGGTCTGCTTCTAATAAATAAATACAAATATTTCTTTATTAGAATACCTGGAATTTTTCAATAAAAGGTTAGCAAAAAAATTCGTTTTTTTGAACGATAAAAGACATGGTTTAAGTCTTTTCGGCTATCAAGAAGGGATTTTGATTATTTCTTTGTAGAGAGGAATGAGCGAATATAAACTAAATATTATAACTAAATAATTATTTTTATTTTATCTGAGAAGATAATGTAATATTCACCTATTTAAATTGAAGGGATAATAAGAATACAATTACAAAACTAGAGATGTATGCTTTCCTAAATTGTATATAAGTGCAATTTAAGTTATTGAAAAACAATAATTTAAATAAAATATTTATTTAGTGAGTAAAATTAAAAGATAACCGTTTTAAGTCATCCAACAATGGCTCAACCAGTTTTCCTTTCAATAAATTTTTCTTTCTTTCTAAAAACAATAAACACCAGATTACCTTCTAAGGGAGAAGTGTGTATCCGGAAACATTTCACTTGCTATAGCTGGTGTAATTTGATTGAGACTGATAATAAATCCTTTTTAATTCTATTGATATATCAAAACTTCTTTTGATTGTGGTAAATAAAACTGAAACAATAAAAAAAGAGGGTATCCTTTTACGACACCCTCTTTTTATTGTATTTCCCTTTAGTTTATACTAAGCAGGGGTAATGAAATTTTTTCTTCATTGTTACTGATCCTTAAATAATAAACTTGATCTGGTAGTAACATACTTTTATTTATGTTATTTATACCTTTTTGTAACAAAACAATTGTACTATAAAATAATTTTCCAGTTGCATCGTATAAAGCAATATTAATCTGTTGTATTTTGGTACTATTCATGTTTATTTGAAAACGATCACTAAAAGAGCTTGTGGATATAATATTAAAGGATCCGGAGTTAGTATTTTTAAAAGTAACGATAATCGTTTCACTATACTTGAACTGACCATCTCTATCAACCATTTTTAACCGATAATAGTTCATTCCTGTTTCAGGAAAATAATCAGTTAGTTGATAAGCAATTGTTGTAGATGTATTTCCAGATGCATTGACAGATCCAACTTGTGTGAAATTAGTTCCATTTGAGCTCCTTTCAACTAAAAAATGATCACTGTTAATTTCTGTTGCAGTCGTCCATTGTAACAAAGTAGATTTATTTGGTTTTGCGATTGCAGTAAAATTCACTAAAGTTACTGGCACTATAATAGTTCCATAGTTTAAAGTCATTGTATCTTTTCCAATTCCTGCTCTGTTGTCTGAAACCTTTAATTCAAATTTATACGTTCCTGCTATGGCTCCCGTTAGTGTTACAGTAGGAGATGTTGCATTTAAAATTGTTACAGCAGGCCCTGAAATTTTAGTCCAGTTGTAAGAAGTTATTGTTCCATCATAATCAACCCCATTTCCGGTAATGCTGATATTTTCGGGTGCATTTATTAATAAATCGGTCCCTGCATTTGCAATTGGAGGGATATTACCTGTTCCTGTTTTTAAAAGAACAGCTGATGTAAATGGCTGTAAAGTTATATTGGCTGCATAAGTTACACTTCTCATATCAATATAAGCTGCTCCCAATGAAATTGTTTTTGGTACAGATGTTTCATTGTACACAAATCTCATTTTAAATATATCTGAAATAGTAATTGGCGATTGGGTACTCCCTGCATCTTTACCTGTTGCAGATTTCCATTGTTCTAATGAGTTACATATATTACCATTATTAAAATCACGCCATATCCATCCGTTTGTCTGGTCTAATGGTCTGCCATAAATATTATTAGATAGTGTTAATGATGCAGGTAACCCTGATGCGGCAGGTTCATAATAAGCACAATATTGACCATTCTGGCAAGTACCGCCTTCTCCTGCAGTAAAGATATTGTTGCTAATAGTATTATTATTTATATCCAAATTATTATAACGAACTAAATGAAATCCCCTGGTTGTATTATAAATAGTATTCCCATTTACGGTACAACCACTTCCTCCATGAAAAAACAAACCATAATATCCAGATGACATTGAGTTATTGATATAATCAACTTCTGTACTATTGCCATCGTTATAAATACAAGCAGCTTCAGGGTATGGAGTTGTGTTTGAGCCTTCTACAGAACCTATAGCATTAATACAAATATTATCTCTTACAACCCTCCTATTGGCATACGTTTCAATTTCACTATCGTTGCCAAGTGGAAAAGTATATATCCCTCCGCCATCATCTTTCACATAGCAAAAAGTGTTTACAAAATTACCCTGTATCAAAGTGCCGCTACCCTTCCATGTTATACCATTGTATCCAATATTTGTTAATGAATTATATAAAACCTGACTATTGGCAGCAACCTGAATACCTGTATAATTACCATCCCCGCCTGTTGCCTCACTACCTGCCATTCCTGGGATATTTCCGATATTTTTGAAGGTGTTATTCTGAACCAAACTGTTTTCCATTCCCCTTGTATTGATACCTCCGCTATTTATTTCTTTAAATGTGCAGTTACTTACTGTTAAATCACTTCCATTTGTAGTTTCATTTATAATACCATTGTGTGCAATGAAATAAAAATTACAATGCTGTGCAGTTATTCCGGTTTGCCCATTGATATCTATTCCATGTATATTAAAGCCTGTGAAATCAATATTATCAAATGTTATATAATCAAAATTCATATAAGCACCATAGTTAACAGTTGGAATTTTAACATTATCGGGCTGTGTTGTACTCCATATTCTTATTTTCTTTGAAGCAGGGATAAAGCACCAATCATTTTGTTGCGTAAGACAAGCAGGATGATTTTGTATAAAATATCCCCATCCGACTGCCGGATCATAACTCATACCTGCGGAAAAATTAATAGTTCCACCTGATGCGGATGTAATGACTGCTCTATCAAGATGCCAACGTGCTGTTTTTGATACTACATTAGCTCCGGTCCAGTTTCTGGTGCTCGCATTAAGATTTATATCATCAGAAATGGATGTTGGTGAAGCATTTTGTATGGTCGAATACCCGGTTTTAGGCATACGTCCATACGCAGTATTAATATCTTCTATGGAAATAATATTACATTCCGAAAGTGTAGTAACAGCTGATGTACTCTCCCATATATTACTCCCCAAATTTGTCCAGGAAGAAATACTTGTAAATCCTGTGACTAATGGATCAGCTCCTGTTCCATAAGCACCTATGGTAATGGGATCGTTCAATGTACCGGATTTATTTATAGAAATACTTCCGTAAAAAACATCGCCTCTTTGAAAGAAGACATTATCACCTGCAACTAGAGTACTTGAAAAGGAATTTAATTTACTTATAGTTTTCCAGGGAGTTGCAGGATTTTGTGCCTCAGCACTTGTTCTGGAATCATTGCCAGAAGTTGTTGAAAAATAGTAAGTTTTTGCATTTGCAATACCACATACGAATAGTGATATCATTAGTAATAAAGATTTCATAGGTTTAGATTTAAAGTGGTTTTCTATGGTTTCTAAAGATTCTGACTTATAGGTTTACTAGCTGCAGCTAATATTATTCATCATAGCTGACAGGAATTAATTCAAGTACAAATCATCCGGTTATTTTATATAGGAAAAATTATTCCCAGGATAAAACAATTTTAGGTTGTTAATTATATGCATTGCATATCTTAAAAACATTTTGAAAATAAAGTTGATTTTGATTCATCAACTGATCGGAGAGTGTGAATGCCACAGGAATGCATTTAAAAGTGTAATGTACACTTGGTTGGTTTTTCATACGTGGTGTTTTTTATTAATGTTAAAAAAGCACTCAGGAAATATTGCAACGTATAGATCCTGAAATTATTATTTATTAGCAAAACTCTTTTTCTAAGATTTAATTGTAGATGGTGTTTTTCAATATCTTAAAAGAGAAACATAATATTTCAATAATTAAGCCAAAATCAAATATTTTAAAAAGTAAATTAAATTTATTTTTTAAATATATGCAATTCAACATGTTAATCTAATAAATAAAAATGTTCTTACCTATCATGATTTATTTTGTAGAATTTATTTTGTAGAATTTATTCTACAATAGATTAATTACGCAACAATTAAAGAATCCATAGCGTGTAAATATTATTTTATTTAAATGTAATATTTTAGCTTATGTATAAAATCATAAGAGGTAAATATGAGAAATTTATTTAAACTTATTTTCCTACGATACAATAATTTTAAAAAAAAGTAGTTTATATATAACAGATGTTGCAATTGTGTTAAATTAATATTTTTTGCAACGGGAAAAATAAAATCTAACCCCCATAATAGATTATTTAAAAAGGTTACTGAAACCAACTTAAGCCGTTCCAATATAGGATCGGCTTAACTAATTTATTTCAATGCATACTTTGATTTAGAGTTTCATTTGTTTTACTTTTACCGCATGCCTAAAAAATTATTTTTGTTAGATGCGTATGCACTGATTTTTCGTGCATACTATTCATTGATACGTAGTCCCAGGATCAGCAGTAAAGGAAAAAATACTAATGCTCAATTTGGATTTACAAATACGATCATTGAATTGATCAACAACCAAAAACCTACACATATGGCAGTGTGCTTTGACACACACGCCCCTACAGAAAGGCATACAGATTTTGCAGACTATAAAGCGAACCGCCAGGAAACGCCTGAAGATATTTCCCTTTCTGTACCGGACATAAAAAAAATCATTGAAGGCTTGAATATCCCGGTCATTGCGATCGACGGGTATGAAGCTGATGATGTTATCGGTGCACTGGCCAAACAGGCAGAAAAAGCAGGATATGAAGTGTATATGGTTACACCAGATAAAGATTATGGCCAGCTCGTTTCTGAAAATATAAAAATATATAAGCCGGCATATCAGGGAGGTAGTGTTGAAATTATGGGTCCGGCTGAAGTTTGTTTAAAGTGGGGCATTAAAAATGTAAGCCAGGTAATTGACATTCTGGGGCTAATGGGAGATGCAGTTGATAACATACCGGGAATAAAAGGCATTGGTGAAAAAACTGCTGCCAAGCTTTTGGCAGAATATGAAACACTCGAAAATATTTTGGAAAATGCCGATAATATAAAAGGGTCGGTTGGTGAAAAAGTAAGAGCCGGAAAAGAAAACGCGATCATGAGCAAAAAACTGGCTACCATCATTATTAATGTTCCAACAGAATTTCACGAAGAAGATTTCAGGATGAAAGAAATGAATAAAGAAGCTCTGAAAGAAATTTTTGAAGAGCTGGAATTTAAAACACTTGGTAAAAGAATTTTAGGTGAAGAAATAAATGTACAGTCTGAGGTATGGAACCATACTGCAGAATCCAAAAATAAGAAACCGGATAATGGACAAATGGATCTGTTTGGAAATACAACAGATCTTCCTAAACAGTCAGCAGGAACTTCAGATTTTGCGGGAGTAGCAGAAGAAATTATTTTATCTGCCGATAAGAATATTAAAAACACTCCTCATCATTATATGTTGATTGATAATGATGAACTGATTAAAGAATTAACAGGAAAACTGAAGCAGGAAAAGGAAATATGCTTTGATACAGAAACTACCGGTATTGATGCCAATGACGCAGAATTAGTAGGATTAAGTTTTTCAGTAAACCCCGGCGAAGGATATTATGTTCCTTGTCCGCCTGATAAAGAAAACTGTATACAATTATTAAATAATTTTCAGGATCTGTTCACCAGTAATTCAATAACATGGATCGGACAGAATATTAAATACGATTTGTTAATGCTGAAATGGTATGGCTTTGAAATAAAAGGAAATATTTTCGATACGATGCTTGCCCATTATGTTATTGAACCCGAAGGTAAAAGGAATATGGATGCATTAAGTGCCAAGTACCTTGGTTACCAGCCGGTATCAATTACTGAATTGATTGGCAAAAAAGG
>JANOPU010000068.1:0-11468 GCA_031422055.1 Ferruginibacter sp. | reverse complement strand
CAATTCAGTTTGACTCCTTCATATGCATATACTAAAAGTAAATATTTTTTTGCTGTAGTAAGTTTTACCCGGTTTTTCAGGCGAAATGATTTGGCAACTGCTTCATCACCCATACAAAATGATCTTTTTGCAACAATTAATTTAAAAAAATCATGGTTGGAACCCGGTATTTCACTAGGTTACTCGGGAGGAAAAAATACAGAGTATAAAAATGTTGATACTGTTTTATTTGGCACAAGGAGGGTATTCATTGATACAACAAAAATAAAGATCAATAATTTTTCTATAAGTGTTTTTATTCAACACAGTTTTCAATTCGCAAACCTGTTGAAAAAACATGATGCGTTATTGATCAGACCAAAACTGATCTTAAACGCCGGATCAAACAGATATTCTGAAACACATTATAATCCATATAGTGCTTTCTTTTACAGGCGTGCTCAGCGTAGAAATAACCTGGGCAGATTACAGGATAATACGCCTTTTGAATTCCAATCAATTGCCGGTAGCCTTGATTTAAATTATTTGGTTGGAAAATTTGGAATTTCCCCCCAGGTTTACCTCGATTATTATTTTCCTGAATCCAGTGACAAAAAATTTACAGCTATTTATTCTGTTGCTTTAAGTTATACGTTTTAATATTGTTCTGCATTTAACAATTAATTACTTTGTATAATTTCATTTGGCATATATCTTGAGTTTATTTTTGAAATAAAATTCTCTTTATGAAAAGAATCATCATCCTTTTTTTTCTTTGCATATCCTTAACTACCGGCTATGTTTATTCACAAAGTTTTAAATTCGGTGTCAAGGTCGGTACGGATGTGAAAAAGTTAACAGGTAAACCATTTAATGACCAATTTTCATATGGGTTTCATGCTGGTATTTTTTCAGAAATTGGCATATCCTCACGGTTTGGCATACAACCTGAAGTGTTTTTTAGCCAGGTAAATATTGATACCAGTAACCAATTCAGTGATATTTATAATTTTAGAAAGTTATCGGAGATTCAGTTGAGATATATAAATATACCACTACTGTTGAGTTATAAACCGAGTAAGTATATATCACTGCAGGCAGGTCCGCAATTTGGCATTTTGTTCGATAATAACAATACTGTTCTGCAGAATGGCAAGGATGTATTTAAGAAAGGAGATTTTAGTATGTTGGCTGGGATTCAAATAAATATTTCCCGGATCAGACTATATGGAAGGTATTCAAAAGGATTAAGTAACCTGAACGATATAGATAACCAGGAAAAATGGAAAAGCCAAACAATTCATGCAGGCCTGGGATTCGCTTTTTAATATCAGGGCCTTATTATATTATAAGTGCCATCATCATTGATCTTTATAACGCTACTTGGTGCGGCTGGTTCAAGCTCATCCTGCCGATGTTGAACAATATAATCAACACCGTTTTTTATTATTAGATCTATATCATTGAATAATCCGGGAGTCGGGTAGCCCGAAACATTTGACGAAGTGGATACCAAAGGTTTACCAAAAGCGGTGATCAATCTTTTGCAAAAATCATCTTTTACAATTCTGATACCTATGCTGCCATCTGCATTAATTAAATTCTTAGCAAGATTTTTTGCCTTACTGTATATAGCTGTTACAGGTTTATTTGCTCCTTTTATATAATCGAATACAGGAAGATGCGTTTGATCAGTATATATTAAAATATCTTTTTCATCAGCCAGTAAAATGATCATGCTTTTGGCTTCATTCCTGTTTTTTAAAGCATAGATCTTTGCAACAGCTTTTTCATTAGTTGGGTCGCAACCAATGCCCCATACTGTATCGGTTGGGTATAAAATCAAACCTCCTTTTTGTAAAACAGGTAAACAGGCTTCAATATCGTTTTGGATCAACATTTTTATAAATTAATTGTTTCAAGTAAACGTGTTGTTTCTATTTCAAAGCCACATTTAAAATGACCAAGCGGGCATTCTTTTTTACCATGAAGTCCGCAAGGGCGGCAAGATAAATGTTCATTGGTTTCAATAATGTAAGACTTGTCTGATAATGGCGTATAACCAAATGCCGGTATAGTAGAACAAAAAATTGCAGTAACTGGAGCATTTACTGCAGATGCAAAATGAAGCGGGGCACTGTCATTAACATAATTCATTGCAGCTTGTTTCATCAATGCAGCAGATTGTAAAAAACTGAGTTTGCCCGCCAGTACTGATGCGTTTTTATTTTTACTACTGTTTATTATCAAATCGCATTCTTCTGAATTGTCATTTCCACCTAATAATAAAATTTTGTAAGCAGGATTAAATTTATCGATCAGTTCGATCCATTTTTCACGGGGATATTTTTTTGTGAACCAAACACTGGAAGGAGTCATGGTTACAAATGGTACTTCTGTGAATTGTGTAATAAATTTTTTGTCTGCTTCAGAAGGATATAAAACCGGCTTTGATCGTTGATCATCCGTAAGATCTTTTATTAACTCATTATTCCTGTCCACTTCATGTTTTTGGTTTGTGAGGTCAAATACATGTTTTATGCTTTTACTGTATAAGAAGCTTAGGGGGTTTTTATTAAACCCGATCGTTTGCCCGGCCCCTGAAAAAACAGTAAGCAAACCGGTTGCAAAATACCGTTGAATATTGATCACAACGTCATATTTATTTGACCGGATCTTTTTCAGAATAGCAAAGAGATTTTTTATCTTATTTTCTTTTTTATTCCATATCAAAACCTCATGGAGATAAGGATTGTTGTTTAGCAGGCTTTCATTTCCTTTCCTTACTAAAAAGTCGATCGAAAGCTCAGGGTAATACCGATGTAGTTTTTCGATCATGGCAGTTGCCAGCACCACATCGCCGATAAAAGCTGTTTGTATGATAAGTATCTTTTTCATGAGATGCGTAAAGTTATCAATTAAAAATGCTTTTCTTACTCGGCCATATCAACCTAAATTTGCAAAAAAAAGAAATGGACTTAAAACAGCAAATTCTGGATGCCTGGGCAAACCGGGAATTATTGAAAGATGACAAATACATAACTACTGTAAGAACCGTTATCGAAGAGATTGATAAAGGGCGTTTGCGTACTGCTCAACCTTCAGGTGATGGCTGGCAGGTTAATGAATGGGTGAAACAAGCTATCCTGCTGTATTTTGGTATTCAACAAATGGAAACTTATTCATTGCCTCCTTTTGAATTTTATGATAAAATGAAACTGAAGAGCAATTATAAAGAACTTGGAGTACGTGCCGTACCTCATGCAGTAGCCCGCTATGGTGCATACCTTGCAAAAAATGTGGTGCTCATGCCATCTTATGTAAATATTGGTGCTTATGTAGATGAAGGTACAATGGTGGACACCTGGGCAACTGTAGGAAGTTGTGCACAAATAGGAAAGCATGTACACCTGAGCGGTGGTGTGGGTATTGGCGGAGTTTTGGAACCACTGCAGGCAAGTCCAGTTATCATTGAAGACGGTTGTTTTATCGGCAGTCGTTGTATTGTTGTAGAAGGTGTAAGGGTTCAGAAAGAAGCTGTGCTTGGAGCTAATGTAGTGCTTACACAATCCACCAAGATCATTGATGTAAGCGGTAGCGAGGCTATTGAGATGAAAGGTATTGTTCCTGAAAGAAGTGTAGTAATACCCGGTAGTTATACAAAGAAATTTCCAGCAGGTGAATATGGTGTTGGTTGTGCTTTGATCATTGGTAAAAGAAAGCCAAGTACAGATCTGAAAACTAGTTTGAATGATGCGTTGAGGGATTTTAATGTAGCAGTGTAGTTGGCGAGTAGCATGTAGTAAGTGAGAAAAGGGAAAATGTATTGCTGAAGTATAAAATATATTAACCTAAAACCGTTAATTGAGCAGGAACTTACTCTCCTCTCCTTCGGAGAGGGGTTGGGGGTGAGGTAATAAATTACATACATGACTGAAGAGAGCAAAAAAAATTATCTCACCGGTTTTATCCTCACTTTTATTGGTGCTATCTTATTTAGTACAAAAGCAATTTTTGTTAAACTGGCCTTTGCAAATACCGATGTTGATGCCATTAGTCTGTTAGCGTTGCGAATGGTTTTTGCTGTTCCTTTTTATATCGGTATTGCCATTTTTTACAGTAACAGAGAAAGCAATGTAAAATTTACATCAAGGCAATGGATCAAAATTATCTTCCTGGGCGTTATTGGTTATTACCTTAGCAGCCTTTTTGATTTTTTAGGGCTTCAATATATTTCTGCCGGATTGGAAAGACTGATACTTTTTTTGTATCCCACTTTTGCCATATTGCTCAATGCAGCCGTATATAAAAAGAAAATAAACCGGGTACAACGATTGGCATTGATATTGACATATGCCGGTATTGCCATAGCCTTTTTCGGTGAGTTAAAAATGGACGCATCCAACCCGAATTTTTTATTGGGCACTTTTTTCATTTTTTTATGTGCACTTACATTTTCGGTTTACCTTGTAGGAAGCGGAAGATTGATTCCTGTTGTTGGTGCAACTAAGTTTACAGCATATACGATGACTGCTGCTTCTGCAGGCGTGATAACCCATTATTTTTTTGCAGGAAATACAATCCATCATTTTAGCGGGTCTATTCTGGGATATGGAGTATTGCTCGCCATTATTGCAACCGTTATACCAACATTTTTTATTTCCAATGGATTAAAAAAGATCGGTTCGAATAATGTGGCCATTATTTCCAGTGTGGGGCCTGTTTCTACGATCCTGCAGGCACATTTTGTATTGGGTGAAAAATTAATTGCTGCGCAGATCATGGGAACCATACTTGTGATAGCCGGGGTTTTATTGACCGGATGGCGTAACAGGGATATTTAGTTTTTTTTAAATCAATTTTGACTTTACATTTGCGATCTGCCCGGGTGGCGAAATTGGTAGACGCACTGCCTTCAGGTGGCAGCGTTCGAAAGGATGTGCTGGTTCGAATCCAGTCCCGGGCACAAAAAAGAAAAGCCCTGGTAGCCAAATGTTATCAGGGCTTTTAATTTTTATAATTTTTAAATGGGTTTGATGTATTCGAAATTCTGATTATCGAATCATCACTTTTCCTTTTGCTATTTTTTTACCCGACCTGTCAAACAAAGCAACCAGATATACACCCCTTCCATGTTGCCTGAGGTCTACATTCATCATTTGATAAGGACTCATTATTGAATAAACCCTTGAATAAACCCGGGCACCTTTAGAATCAAATATTACAAGGGTGTTGTTCACATTCGTTCCTGGGCTGTAATACGCAACATTGAATTGCCCGCTATTAGGATTTGGAAAAATGAACAGGTTATTTGAAGCTGAATCCGATATTGCTAAAGCATTTGATAAATTACTGCATGGTAAACCGGTTCTATTGGTTACTGAAACGGTATAATTGCCCAAATCGTAAATGTTAACTCCTGTTAATGTTGATCCTGAGGAAGCCGGTATGGCGATACCATTCTTATACCATGCGAATGTATAATTTCCTGCAGGGGTAACACTGGCAGTCAGGGTAGTAGTCAAACCCGGGTATAAATTCCTGAAAGGGAAAGCAGTTATACTCACTTGCGGATTTGGACTAACGGCTATGGCTGTTGCTTGTGATGATGATGAACATCCGTTGGAATTTGTAACTGTAACTGAATAGTTGTTGGTTGTACTAACAGTAATGGACTGAGAAGAAGCTCCATTACTCCATAACCAGGTATTACCGGGAGAAGCAGTTAAAGTAACATTGTTTCCCTGGCAGAAACTGGTTGAACCATTGGCAATGATATCTGCTACAGGATTTGGATTTACAGTTACACCGGTAGTAGTTGAATTACTAACACATCCTCCGGTTTGAGTAACAGCTACATTGAAATTACCGCTTGCATTTACAGTGATGGATTGTGTAGTTGATCCGTTGCTCCATAAATAAGAATTTCCTGCAGTGGCTGTTAATATTACATTACCACCATCACAAAAAGTTGTAATGCCATTCGCATTGATGATGGCTGGCGGATTTGCATTTACTGTAACTGCTGTTGGTGCCGATGATGAAGAACAACCACCCGTTCCTGTTACTATGACAGAAAAAGTACCTGTTGTACTTACAGTGATGGATTGTGCAGTAGCTCCGTTGCTCCATAACCAGCTATTTCCCGGAGAGGCAGTTAAAACAACATTATTGCCATCACAGAATGTAGTTACCCCATTTGCTGTTATATTTGAAACAGGTAAATTATTTACAGTAATAGCTGCAACAGGTGATTGATCTGAGCAGCCTGCTAATTGTGTAACAGTTACAGAAAAATTACCTGTCGTATTTACATTGATGGATTGTGTTGTTGCTCCATTGCTCCACAGGTATGTGGCACCGCTATTTGCCGTTAAAATAACTGATCCTCCCTGGCAGAAGCTGAGTGGGCCGCCAGCTGTTATTGCGGCAGCTTGTGTAGCATTGATCGTTAAGGTAACCGCTGTTCTTAAAGTACTTTGACAACCTGTAGCATTGTCTGAGGCGGTTGCGTAATAGGTTGCGGTTCCAACGAAACTTAATGAAGGATTTACTATAATACTGCCACCGGTAGCTGCTGTATACCAAACAACTGTTTGTCCGCCTGGAACCGTTGCCGTTGGAATTAATGTTGGGATCGGATCAGCCGGGCATAGGGTAACAGTTTGGTCGCCGCCGGTTAATGGGGCCGAAACGCTGGTACTACTCAATGTTATAGCCAGTGTTGAAGCTGGTGTTTGACAAGCTGTGTTTCCTGCGAAAACAGAAACATTCCCACTTGTACTTCCTGCCTGGTAATTAATGTTGATGGAATTGGTGCCTTGTCCACTCGTAATAATAGCTCCGGGAGGTGTAGTCCAGGTATATGTAGTTGCTCCTGTTACTGGCGGAATGTTGTAATTAACATTTGTAGGTGTACCACAAATATTTGTTTGACCAGTAATGCCTCCTATTACACCAAGGCCACCACCACCACTGGAAACAGTAGCATTAATAGCAATGGCTCTCATACTTACAGCATTGGTAATATTATTTTTTGCCACAATAGTAAACCACCTGCTTGCACCCGGGGTTAAACCGGTAGCAGTATATGAAGTACCGTTTATGTCGGCTGTAAGGATCACAAAATAGCCGGTGGTATTATCAAGCATGTAAAGATCATAGTTAGTTGCATTTGAAACAGCGTTCCAAACAAAACTTACTTCACCGGAATTGCAACCTGTTGCAGCAACTCTGGCAAACCCAAGTGTAGTACCCAATATTTTAAAGTTAATATCGCTAACATCAGTGATTGTACCACTGGTTATTCTGATCAAAGCTGTTGAAGTATTTGCAGCAGGAACTGTCCATGCAAGGCGTGATGTAGCAGCAGGAACGGTACTTGAAATGGTGGTCCAGTTTGTTCCATTATCTAATGAATACTCAACAGTTTGATTACCTGTAATTCCTGAATTATCCCATGTGATCGTTTCAGATGAGGTGGGACTGAAAGATTCAGCAGCATTTGGATAAATGACTTCTATGTATGGCTGATCAACAGACCAAGTTAATGCATATTGCTGTGGCCCTATCGGAACACCTGCACCGGCTACGCTGAGTGTATAAGTTCCTGCAGGAGGATTGTTGAGTGTTACCTGTTCCATATTGCTTACGATATCAATTCCCCTTGTTGCATTGGCAGCAGGATTGGTTGGATCTAATTTCCATGGCAATGTGGTTGTAGTTCCGTCACTAACTGTAAGGTCTAAGTTATTTACTAGTGCCGGGTTGGCATTGGCAGCAGCAGCAGGATCATTCCAGGTGAGCATCACCCTTAAACGGGAAGCACCTGCCGGAACAGTAATAGTAGTATTTTGTATGTTGGTTGTTGATATTGTATTTAAAATGTAACGGTTTTGCTCCAGTATCCTTACTGCCTGCAAAGCGTTGATACAACCATAACCAAATTTGTAATCGGGGCCGGGGTTACCAAGATCTTTTCCGGTATTGCAAACAATATTTTTAATTAAAGATGAAGGAGGAGGCGTGCCGCCATTCAACTGTTTATACGCCTGGATCAATAAGGCAACTGTACCGGCAGTACCTGGGGTTGACATAGAAGTGCCAGATATAGTGCCATAAGTATTTAATGGGGTGTATGTTGAAAAAACATTTAAACCCATGGCGCTTATTTCCGGTTTTACTCTTCCGTCTGCTACGGGACCAAAACTGCTAAAAGTTGTCATGGCTTCTGTTGCACTGATAGCAGCTACAACCAGGTTATTTTTTGCAGATTTTCCGGTACCGGTTATCGTTGTCCAGCCACTGGTACAACCAGTTTGATTATTACCCGCAGAATGCACATGCATGTGGGAAATATTAGTATTCAGGTTTATATCTGTATTGCGGCTCCTGAGCGAATAAGCAGAATTGGCACCCGTTAATCCGCATTGAACCCCTAATCCATCATGATAGGAATGACTGCTTACCATCAGATTATATAGCGGGATGCCAGCTGCCATTTCTGCCTGTACGTCACCATTAGAATCGTAAGAATAAAGTTTGGCATTAGGTGCCATTCCTCTTGCAGTCGGGTTAATAATGCCTCTTCCTAATATAGTTCCGGAGCAGTGCGTAGAATGTGAACTGGCACCGGCAGCCTGAACTTGCACTAATCTGCCGGATGGTGAAAAATCTATGTGCGGACTTATAGATCCACCATCCCATATACCTACATTTATATTATCGCCTTTCAGGTTTCTTACACCGTCGTTTAAAATACTGGCCCGGTGTAATGTTCTTCCCGGAAGATTCTCGGGTTCGTTTGGCGGGTCAATAAATTCAAGCCATTGAACAAAGGGAAGGTCTGCCAGCAGGTTTATATTTTGTGAGGGTATCCTCACTGTAAATTCCCTGAAAACAGGTGTTTCTGCAATGATTCTTGCGCCGGTATTATTGAAAGCCTGTAATACATCAGCGATATTTAATTTCTCATACGTTAATACATTTACATCCGCATAACCCGCTTCCTTAATGGCATGAGCGGGAACTGAACCACTGAATACTACAGGCATTGCTTTTTGTGAACTGCTGAATTGAAAAACACTGCGTATATCATATGAACGAAGATTTTCCGGGTTCAATGTCGCTGGAATACTAGCAGTAAAAGCCAGGTTAGGAATATAATCGATCAGTTGTATACCTGCAGCACTCAGCCTCTCTTTTGCAGCCTGACCGGGTAATGAATTGAATTGTATCGTAACAAAATGCTTGTTATTGAATAAACTCTTTTGAAATATAGCAGAGCTTTTTGAAAGATTCATTCCATTTTCTTCCGGAATAAATTTTCCTGTATTAAGCTGTATGCTGAAATCTTTTTTTTGCTGCGCTAAAATAAGCCCGGGAAATAAAAGGAAACTTAAAAACCAGGTAGTTAATGTAAAAAAATGTTTCATTGAATGTTATTTTAATGACTGAAAGACGAAAATAAAAATAAAAATGGAATACCAAATTAAGCTTATTTCTTAATATAAACTCAACTTGCTTCATGTAATTCAGTGATCTTTGAAATTTTATACAAAAGGCTTCCATTCCTTCTTAAGCATTGATTATTAATGAATAAAAAATTTAACTGTATAAAATTCTCCCTGCCTGATGCTGCCTTATTTTTTAAAATTCAGTTTTTCGGCAATTGCCTGGCTTTTAATATTCCCGGTTGCGCACCTGATCTCTACCCGGTTCATTCCCAATACGTTAAAACAATGATCAATTAATGTCCTACATGTCCTTAATTAGAAATGTATTTTTTAGTCCAGGTCAAAATAGTCGCCTTTATTTGTATCTAATTTTTTTGATAATAAATTGAAGATTTCTTGTGTTGGTTTGAGGTTAATATATTTATCTATTATTGATCTGTTTCTGTAAATAATAAATGTGTTCTCCATATCTGGGTTAATCTTATTGAGATTTGCTTCGCTTTCTGTATCGGAAAATGAGGGAACAAAGGTTAAGGCAATATTTTTTAGGTTTAATTCAATTCCGATTTTTTCTAATTCTTTTTGTCGTTTGTCTTTACTATAATCATGATCGTTACCATATACAAAATAAGCTTTCAAATACTTGCTTCTTGCAATGCTTTGCTGCTCTAAAAAGGTCAGCCATTTCTTTATATCATCCCATGTAGGATTATTTCCTACAAAATAAACTATACCATGATAACGACCATATTTGCAAACAGGACATGCCCTGGAACCTTTGTCGGGGCCAAAGGCATGAAAAGGAATAAATGATGGTTGTTCTTCACCAATTTGAAGACCGGATTGAAGCTCCGTTTTTATTTTTTCCGGATAGTTTGGAATGTTAAGCCCCAAAATAATATTGTGCTCAGCAATTTGCAAGTCATTTTTTTTAAACAATCTTAAAATACCACTACCACCACGATTTTCCATTTTTTTTCTTTTTTCGCCTGTCAGTAATTCGTCATCATCAAAAACAAATTCATCTATGTAATATTCCTTTTCAATATTTGGTTCTTTTATGGAAGGGTGTATATGTGCTTCAAAATTACTATTTGGATAGGGTGCAGGTCTGATAGTGTAAATGGAGTATTTGCCATTTACATCTGATTTTACCCAGCCACGAATGTAGCCGTGCCTTATAATTCTTGAGTCTAATCCTTGCTTGCCAGCGTAAACTCCATTAATATCTGTATGGTAATAATAAAGAATGACATTTGGTGCTGGTGTTTTCCCGTCTAATTTGTAAATTGTTCCTGTAACTAATAGTTTTTGCCCCTTTTGTGTCCAACCTTTACTGGTATCAATTGATTTGATATTTTCCGGCATACCAATAAACATAAATTCACCATTTTCAAATGAGCCTCCAACAATATTGTTGTATTCAGATGGAATTTTAGCGTTTATATTATTTTGTTTTGTCTGTCCGTTACAACTTGTCAAAATGTTTAACGAAAAAACAAAAAGTAAAAAAGTAATTAATTGTTTCATATATCTAGTGTATTCAATTTAGGTTTCTGGCTATTGTTTTTAGCAGGTTACACATTTTTTAAGACAGGCCATTAAGTAACAATTTGATTTGCATCAATCAAAGTTTTACTTCAATAAACAATAAAATAATATAATAATAATTCGGCAATGATATATCTGTTTACACTGATCTTTTTTTACCTATAAAATCAAAAATAGTCCAGATTATTAAGAAAACAGCCAATACAACATCAACTTTATTCCATAGAACCCTTCCAAGATAGATTTTAAAGACAGGGTTTAATAAGATGGCACACCCTACACAAACAATCCCTAAAATGTAAGATTTACCCTGTAATTCTGTATAAGCCAAATATGCAAATCCGGCGCATCCCGCTATCCTTATGAATTGGAAATACCCATAAGGCATACCTAATAAGCATCCGAGTAATAATCCTGATAATATGATCTTAATAAGTGTTTGCATAAATCAAAATCTTCGGTTCATAATAATTCGTTCTTGCT
>JANOPU010000067.1:0-4058 GCA_031422055.1 Ferruginibacter sp. | reverse complement strand
TTTTATGAAAAAGAGCAAAGCAATTTGCTCTTTTTCATTTTAAAGAAGATGATGGAAACTTGATGCTATATGTATATTCATATCTTTTAAACTATCCGGTATCCCCGTCCGAAAGGCATTCAGCCGGGCGGGCAGTATCTGGTATCTGAATTCCAGTATCACCTATCCGGCATCTCTTTTTGCTATTTTGTCAGTATTTTTCTTGGGAATACTTTTTGCAACTACATTAAAAATTTAAAGAAAATGACATTTGGAATAATAGCTATATCTGTAATTTTTATGGTCTTAGGAATGATCGTACAATACAGGCTTAAAAGTAAATTTGCACAATATGCCAAAATACCTACTAGCAGTGGTTTATCCGGTGCTGAAATTGCAAAGAAAATGTTAAGGGATAATGGTATCTATGACGTGGAAGTTACATCGGTACCCGGTAGTTTAACCGATCATTATAACCCGGCTAATAAAACCGTTAATCTGAGTACAGATGTTTATGAAGGAAGGAATGTTTCTGCAGCCGCTGTTGCTGCGCATGAGTGCGGGCATGCAGTTCAACATGCTACTGCTTATTCTATGCTGATGCTTAGAAGCAAGATCGTACCTGCTGTTCAGATAAGCAGCACCCTTTCTCAATGGGTTATCATTGCCGGCCTTGGATTTATGGGCTTTGGTGGCGGAAACCCTACCATTCTTTTAATAGGAATCATTTTATTTGCAGCTACCACCTTTTTTTCTATCATTACATTACCGGTTGAATTTGATGCCTCAGCAAGAGCGCTTAATTGGCTTGGCACTGCCAATATTACGAATTCAACAGAAAAGGAAAATGCTAAAGATGCATTGAAGTGGGCCGCACTAACTTATGTAGTTGCAGCATTGGCATCTATCGCTATGCTTGTTCAATATATTTTAATTTACCAGAGTAGAAGCAGGGATTAAGTAAATCAGAAATAAGAAAGTTGGAATAAGGAATAAGAAACTGAGAGAAAGTAAAACTAAGTCGAAATTAATTTTCTTCAGGTAATTAGTAAATCATAACTCTCAACTATATTTGCTCACACTTATAATTTGAAAAAATGGATTTTGGAAAAGAATTTGAAAAATATGCTGTAAAGCACAAGGGTATCAGCAGCAATACACTGCATGGATATATAAATCATAATGTGACCAATCTAACTCCGAATATTATTGAAGAACGTCCGATGAATGTTGCAGTGATGGATGTATACAGTCGTTTAATGATGGATCGGATTATTTTTTTAGGATATCCGATCAATGATGAAGTTGCAAACATTGTTACGGCACAATTACTTTTTTTAGAAAGTACAGACCGTACCCGTGATATTCAGATGTATATTAACAGCCCCGGTGGTAGTGTATATGCAGGTCTTGGTATGTATGACACGATGCAGTTCATTACTCCTGATATAGCAACGATATGTACCGGAATGGCAGCAAGCATGGGAGCTGTGTTAATGTGTGCAGGCGCAAAGGGAAAACGTACGGCATTAAAACATAGCCGGATCATGATGCATCAACCTAGTGCAGGTGCAGGAGGTCAGGCAACTGATATTGAAATTACTGTAAATGAGATCAGGAAGGTTAAACATGAATTGTATGAGATCATTGCACAACATACAAGTCAGGCTGTAGAAAAAGTTGCTATTGACTGCGATAGGGATTACTGGATGACCTCAACGGAGGCAAAAGAATATGGATTGGTTGATGAAGTGCTTTTAATGAATCCTAAAAAAGCGAAGAAAGACTAAGTCAATGGATATTGATAATTAATAATTAAAAATGAATTATGAATACCTATTTTAAGAATATACGACAGGAAGATGAGGATGCTCCAGCACAGATGCCTGAGAATCCAATGGAAAAAATGATGAGCGGATGGATGTTTGATAAAAAATTTATTGAACAACGTAAAGTATTTTTATGGGGTGCAGTAGAAGACAAAAGTGCTAAAGATATCGCGGATCGTTTGATGTACCTGGAATCTCTTGACCCCGGAAAAGAAATAACTTTTTATATCAATAGCCCGGGCGGAGGAGTAACAAGCGGAATGGTTATTTATGATGTGATGCAAATGATTTCATCCCCGGTAAGTACAGTTTGTATGGGAATGGCCGCAAGCATGGGAAGTATTTTATTAAGTGGCGGTAAAAAAGGACGAAGATTTATTTTTCCTCATGGTGAAGTAATGATACACCAGCCAAGCGGTGGTGGAAGAGGTACCAGTGCAGATCTTGAAATAATGGCTGTACAAATGCTAAAAACTAAGCAAATGGGTGCCAGGGTATTGGCTGAAAATTGTGGTCAAACTTATGAAAAAGTAATGAAAGACTTTGACCGTGATTATTGGATGGATGCTAAAGAATCAATTGCTTATGGAATAGTTGATCATATTACGGATAAAATATAATCATAAAACAATTAATAACAATTCTTCAGGAAATTTATACTAAATTTTTGTTTTTCAAGTTATGTTCAATAGAAAATTATTGATTCTGTAAGGCATCCTTTTAAGCCTTAATATTGTCATAACAATACTAAAATTCTATATTTCTTAAGGTTTACTAACTTTGTATGCAAGTAGGTAGAAATTTTTTTCTATTTCTACAGCATAATAAATAATAATCATGGCTAAACAGCAAATATTACATTGTTCATTTTGTGGAAGAAGCCGCGATGAGGTTAAAATCCTCATTGCAGGACAGGATGGCCATATTTGTGAAAATTGTGTAGAACATGCCCAGGATATCATATCACAGGAACTTACCAATACTACCGATCAAAAAAATGCATCGGCAACTGCTCATAAACTTACCGTTAAGAAACCCATTGAAATTAAAAAATTCCTGGATGAATATGTGATCGGGCAGGATGATGCAAAGAAAATACTGGCAGTAGCAGTTTATAATCACTATAAAAGGCTTAATCAGAAAATTGAAAATGATGTTGAAATTGAGAAAAGCAATATCATAATGGTTGGTGAAACCGGAACAGGTAAAACACTGCTTGCAAAATCTATTGCACGTATGTTAAATGTGCCTTTTGCAATCGTAGATGCTACGGTATTTACCGAAGCAGGTTATGTGGGAGAAGATGTAGAGAGTATGCTTACGCGTTTATTGCAATCCTGTAATTATGATGTAAATGCTGCTGAAAGAGGTATTGTTTATATAGATGAAATTGACAAGATTGCCCGAAAAAGCGATAATCCATCCATAACAAGAGATGTAAGCGGGGAAGGTGTTCAACAAGGATTATTAAAATTACTGGAAGGAAGTGAAGTTTTGGTTCCGCCACAAGGTGGACGTAAACATCCCGAACAAAAATTAATAAAAGTAAATACACAGAATATTCTTTTTATATGTGGGGGTGCTTTTGATGGGATTGACCGGATCATTGCAAGGCGGGTAAATACCAATGCAATAGGATTTAATGTTAATAAAGAACTACAGGAGTACCAGCACAATAATTTGTTACAGTTCATCAACTCGGTTGATCTGAAACATTTTGGTTTAATACCCGAATTATTGGGCCGCCTTCCTGTGGTAACATATCTTAATCCGCTGGATGCAGAAACATTGCGCAGCATACTTACCGAACCTAAAAATGCTTTGATAAAACAATTTACACGTTTGTTTGAAATAGAAGGGATTACACTGACTTTTGAACAGCCTGTATTTGATTTCATGGTTGAAAAAGCATTGGAATATAAGCTGGGTGCCCGTGGATTGCGTAGCATCTGTGAAGGAATTCTTACGGATGCCATGTATGAACTGCCTTCTCAAAAAGTAAAGAGTTTTGATGTGACCCTGGAATATGCCAAGCGCAAATTTAATACCACTAAACTCAGCTTACTTAAGGTAGCCTAATCTATGTATGATATATGATTTGTGATGTATGATTTGAAATCTGCAACATAATGGAGAAATTTACCAATAGGGTAATCATACATCATACATCACAAATCATACATTTTAAAATTCTTTCTCCTCATTTTAGGTGGTTGTATTATTTCAATTTATTTTCGCCAAGAATTAAAT
>JANOPU010000066.1:0-12964 GCA_031422055.1 Ferruginibacter sp. | reverse complement strand
GGTTCTATTGTATTTAAACCAGAGTATGACCCCTGAGTAAATAAGGCCTGGTATGGATAATCGCCTCCCGGGAAATTATTAGCATTAGCGGAACTTCCATAACTTAATTTAACCCTTAACAGGTTAATGGCAGAAATATTTTTGATGAAGTTTTCTTTACTTGCTTCCCAAACAGCACCAACGGAATAAAACGATTGCCATCTTGTGTCTTCAGGAAGTTTAGAAGAACCATCCTGGCGATAAGAAGCACTCAATGTATATTTACCATTATAGGTATACCTGGCAGTAGCAAGCCCCGATATCAGAGTATTCCTTGATTTACCACCGCTAATATTTGGGTACAACTGGTTAGTAGCATTTATTGGGGAAGTTAATCCTGCAATGGTATTTGGCCTTTTTGAGTCAACACCAAATCCCTGAACCTGAAAACTTTTGAATATCTCTGTAACATATTCACCTAAAGCAGTAACTTCTAGGTCATGTTTTTCTTTAAATAATTTACGATAGGTAACAGATGGCCTGATATTCCCGGTAAGGAATCTATTTAAACCTTCAGTCTGGAAACCTGCTCTTCCGGTGATACTTTGAGATTGTGTCCTTGCAAAAGCATCTTTACTACCAAAATTTGTATTTTGTGTTTCCCTGAAATCAACACCGGTAACTAATGAAGCAGTAATGTCTTTAGTGATCTTATAATTCGTGTTAATTCCCAAAGTACCCTTAAACTGGTTATTATAGTTTTCGTCTCTTACTGTCAGGTCCAAAGTATTGGGCGCAGCAAAAGTTGGTGATGCAGGAGGACCGACCGCATAAGTGCCATTTGCATTACGAGCTTTAGCATAAGGTACGTTGATTGCAGAGACCAAAAAAGGATTTCCTAAACCGTTGGTTTGAGTACTTTGTTGAAAATTTCTTTTGGTATAACCAAGATTTAAAGCAACTGAATAATTGAATTTATCATCACCATAATCTATGTTATTTCTTACCGTAACTCTTTTCATATCAGAACGAAGGGTAATCCCTTCTTCGTTATACAAAGCAATGCTGCTATAAACCCTTGTTTTGCCCGTTCCTCCTGAAAGTGAAATTTGATGGTTACTAAAATTAGACTGGCGGAATATTTCATTTTGCCAATCTGTATTAATACTGGCAATTGAATCATATATAACCTTTTCTGCAGCCTGTTGAGCCGGAGTTAATGATGCATAACGCGGGTTAGTGGGGGAATAAAACCAGCCCGGAAGCGTAGTCGATCCAGGAAATGGAGAGCCCGGCTCATCTAAAACATTACCATATTTTTCCTGAGTTCTCAATACTTCAGTTGTATTCATTGGCCTGAATGCAAATTCCGGCCTTGATTTAATACCCATTTGGCCACTATATGAAACCTTCATTTTTCCAGAACTGCCTTTCTTGGTTGTTATAACAATTACACCTGCAGAACCTCTTGAACCATATAATGAAGCAGAAGCCGCATCTCTTAAGATATCAACGGAAGCAAAATCATTCTGATTCAGATTTTGAAACACATTTTTCTCAACCGGAATACCATCTAAAATATACAGAGGATCCGTATCACCAAGAATGGACCCTTGGCCACGTATGATCACATTTGATGCAGAACCCGGCGCACCGCTACCGGTTAATACCGCAACCCCGGGAACCCTTCCCTGTAGTATCTGCTCAAACGAACTTACTGGTTTATTTTGCAATTGTTTTTCATCAATTTTGGTAACGGCCCCGGTAAATTGAGATTTTTTTACTTTTGAAATACCTGTTACAACCACTTCAGTTAATTCTTTTGAAGCGATGTTGGTCATAACGATAGATACTGTGTTTCTGCTACCAATAGTAACAATTTGTGCCTCATAACCCAGGAAACTGAATAACAACTGTTTACCGGTTGCCGGAACACTGATGGAATAAGAACCATCGGCTGTAGTACTGGTTCCTGCTGTTGTTCCTTTAACAACAATAGAAGCGTTGGGAATTCCTTTTCCCTCAGCATCCGTTACTTTACCTGTCACAGTCTTTTGTGCAAATGCACCTGCTGTAAAGGTAAAAGCAACAATTAAAGTGAAAATTACTTTTCTCATAGACATTATTAGTTAGTTTATGTGTACAAATATATAATTATATCTCAGATTAACTAAGAATTTCAATGATTTAGACAAAATTGTTTGAATAAATGCTGCATTTGACCATGCATTTATTCAGAAATCTGAATAAACTCATATTCTAATAAATTATTTATCGTTTTTGGCGGGTCTCCTGTTTCTGGCGCAGGTCTCCCGACCTGTTGCCTTTCCGTCACTTAACCCCAATAAATAAATGCTTCAGAAAATAGGGTGTTTATTTAGAAAAAGTGACGAAATAGCACAGGTCTGAGACCTGCGCTAGACATAAAATCTTTTAAAATCAGAACACGTTATAACTTATTTTTTTTTATTATCAATAACAAAACAGGAAGCAGGATAAGATTGGTAACAGTTGCAGTAAAAAGTGTAACTGAAGTAAGCCAGCCCAATGCAAATGTTCCACCAAAACTACTGGCACAAAAAATGATAAATCCTGCTGTAAGTACTAAAGAGGTATAAACGATACTCAACCCGGTTTGTTGAACGGTACTTTTTATAGTGGCTTCCACATCATTGTTATACAAGACAAGATCCTGTTTATAATTAACTAAAAAACGGATGGTAATATCTACTGCAATTCCCAAAGCAACACTGAATATCAATACTGTAGATGGTTTTAAAGGAACGCCGGCCCAACCCATGATCCCGGCAGTAACGATCAGTGGAATAATATTTGGAATCAATGAACAAACCAATATCCTAAAAGATTTAAAAAGATACAACATACAAAGGGCGATTAATAAAAATGCCCAGAATATACTTTCCTTCAGTCCGTTGATAATGAATCGGCTTCCTTCCAGGAAAGTAATGCTGGTACCTGTTAGCGTTACTGTGTATTTTGAAGTGTCGAAAAGCTCCTTTGCTCTATTTTGTATCCCATTTAAAATGACTGGCAATTCTTTTGTTCCCACATCTGCCATACTGATACTGATGCGTGTCTTTTGTTTACTGCTATCAACAAAAGAATTCAGCATTTTTGTAAAATTATTATTCCCGTTGCTGCCTCCTTTTCCGGGGCGCAGGTATTCTCCTACAAAAGAACCATCGAAAGAATTTGGCATTAAATATTGTGAGGAATCATTTTCATAAAAACCCTGCTTGGCAAATTTCAAACCTTCGGCAACAGATAAAGGCCTGTTCATTTCTTTTTGAGCACCAATATACATGGATAATGAATCTACTTTTTCATAAACAGCAAGGGCACGCATACCGGTAAGGCCATTTCGCTTTTTTGTATCCACAACAATTTCCAATGGCATAACTCCTTTAAAATTTTTTTCAAAAAACTTCAGGTCGGTATATATCTTATCCGTCTTTGGAAGATCATCTACAATGTGGCCAACAGATTCTAATCGAAAGATACCCGCAATAGAAATTAATAAAATAATTGCAGTAACACCCAATACAGTTTTTTTATGATGAAAAGCCCATACTTCCACCCTGGTAAGAAACAAAGTGATCCATTTATTTTTCAGGTATTTTAATTCTGCATTTTTAGGAGCCGGTAAATAACTCAGCACAGCAGGTAATAAAATAAATGAGATAACAAAAATGATCATGATACTGATGCCAGCCACAACACCAAATTCTTTTAAGATGGCACTTTTTGTTAGTGCAAAAACCGCAAAGCCAATAGCGGCGGTCAGGTTGCAGAATAAAGTGATGACGCCCATTTTGCTGACCATATTTACGAGGGCATTTGTCTTTCTGACAGCTTCAGGTGTTTCGGTATCAAGCAGGAAAGAGGTATGATATTTATTAATGAAATAAATACAATTTGGTATTCCGATGACCACCACCAGTGATGGGATTAGGGCTGTTAGTAACGTTATATTATAGCCGCAGAGATACGTGATCCCTACCGTCCATATTACACCGAAGATCACTACCACCAGGGATATTAAAGTAGTACTTACAGAACGAAAAAAAAGCAACAAGATCAATACACTCAAAGCCAGTGAACCAAATAAGAAAAGTTTCATTTCCTTTTGAATACGGTCTGCTACCACTGTACGGATGAGGGGGAGGCCGCTCAGGTGTGTTTCAATATTGGTTTCAGTTTGAAAAGTATTTACTATGTTACTGATATCCGCCACAACTTTTGTACGTGACGGTGAATTAAGTACATCTTTATTTATCCTGACGCCCATCAGGTAAGCATGAGAAGTATTGTTGTATAAAAGAGATTTGTAAAATGGCAAATTAAAGAAAATAGCAGTTGCGCTATCCAGTTGGATTTGTGATTCTAATGGTTCCGGGAATATTTTAATTGCCGATAATTTTTCAGCGGCACTGTCTTTTAGTAAACTAACAGCCGCCGGTATACTAAGAATATCTTCTACAAAATTAACCTGCTTTAGTTTCTTATGAAGTTGCTGATACGCTGTAAAGTTCTTTACTTTAAAAAGATCTTTTGACTGAATACCGATCACTAGCAAATTCCCGTCATCGCCAAATGTTTTTTTAAATGACAGGTAATCCTGGTATCGGGGATTATCATTTGGAATCGATTTTGTAAATTCATAACTGAGTTTGATCTTGGATGCATAATAACCCATGATGCCGGTGGTTATTAATAATAAGACCAGTAAAACCAGCCTGTTTTTGATCACCAATTTTCCTAACCTTTTCCACATAAAAGTTCTTTTGGATACTTTCTTAATTAATTAATGTGCAAAGAAAGATAAATTAGTTTAGAGTTTAGAAGGTTTAGGGTTTAGAAGGTTTAGGGTTTAGAAAAGTTTAGAGTTTAGGGTTTAGAAGGTTTAGTTTTGTAAATTAATTTCTACCTTGAGGTGCCTCAAACGCTAAACCATCTAAACCATCTAAACCTTTTTAGATTGACTCATAAAACAAAAGGCATTGTACTCCGCAACGTAAAATATGGCGAAACCAGTCTGGTTGTTACCATATACACTGAATTATTTGGTGTGCAAACCTATATGGTAAATGCAGTCAGAACCAGTAAACCTTCGGGTAATAAAGCTGCCATGTTTCAACCTGCATCAATTCTTGAAATGGAAGTGTATCACAATGCACAGAAATCCATGCAACGCATAAAAGAATACCATTGGGCATTTTTGTATCAACAGATCCTGAGTGATGTGGTTAAGAACAGTATTGCATTATACATGGTTGAACTGTTGTTTAAAACTTTAAAGCAACCCGAGCCAAACAGTAATCTGTTTTATTTTTGTGAAGATGCATTCATGCAACTGGATGCTGCAGAAAAAAATATCGCAGCAAATTTTGCATTATTTTTTTCGCTGCACCTTGCAGATTTTTTTGGTTTTAGAATGAACAGCAGTAACATAAAAGATATTGCTCTTGAAAATTTGTACCTCGACCTTAGGGAAGGTGATTTTTATTCGGAGCAACCAACTCACCCGGATTTTATTTATGGTGAACAGGCTTCTTTTATTGCAGAATTATTAAAAATAAGGCTTCCTGAAGAACTGGATCAGTTAAAACTGAATCATCAGGTCAGAAGATCGCTTTTATTAAAACTACAGGATTATTATGCTTTACATATTCATGATTTTGGGCAAATGAAAACATTGCAGGTGTTGCATGAAGTACTTTCTTGAAGAAGGAAATGTAAAATATTGAATGTGAAATGTAAAAGTTGTAGTACTTATATTTTACATTTAAATAATCCTTTGTGCTTTTATCAATTCATTATCCTCACTTTGCTCAATAAGAACAACCCCCGGTTTCTTCCCCTTCTCAAAACTTCCATATACACTTTCAATTCCCAAAGCGCTGGCTCCATTGATAGTAGCCCATTGCAAAACTGTTTCTAATTTTAATAACGGAAAATGTGTTGTAAGTGTTTTTATCTCTTCTAAAATATTGAGTTGATCATTGGAAGCAAGGCTATCTGTTCCTATAACAATTGCACAACTATTGCCGATAAATAAATTTACATCCGGTAACTTATTGCTGATATATAAATTAGCATTCGGACACAGACAAAAATGGGTTTGAAGCCTGCCTGTCCGGTAGGCAGGTTTGGCAAACCCGATATCTGCTACTGAAGTAGCTACGTTGTGTACTAAAATAATTGATTGCTCTTTTGTAAAAAAGGGTAACCAGGTTTTCAGGCTTGATCGTCCGGAAGCTTTGAAAAAAGAAATATCAATTCCCATTTTTTCATACATCCTTAAAAGATCTCCTTCTCCTGTTTCAAATAATTTATTTTCGTCTGTAATTTCCTGGTTATGAATGGTTAAAATATTATTGCCCGGATAATCATTGATCAGTTCAAACATATCAGGCGAAACTGAGTAAGGCGCATGTGGCACTATTGAATTTGCAGGTAGAGAATCAGTAAAAGTATTATACAGTTCAACTGCCCGTTTAAAACGTATTAATGCAACAGCTGGAGGGAAACCGCTTACTTCTATAAAATTATGATAATGTAAATTTCCCCTGATCTTTTGCCCGATCGTCAACGCATTATTACAGATATCCCCTACTGCAACAATACCGTTTTGTACCATTTCATTTTCTGCATTTTCAATGGCCGACAGTATCTCTTCTTCATCAAAATGTCTTTCATTCACCACTTTTAAAACAAAATCCACCAGCCCTGATTGTTTAGGGATCAGGCTTTTCATATGTGATAACTCAAGGTGGCAATGGCAGTTGATAAATCCGGGTGTCAATATCCCTTTGAATGTTTCAATATTATCACCGGCTTCACTTTCATTAATCAGATCGATGATAACCCCTGTATTGTCTGTTATCAATACGGTTTTACCTTTTAAAAATTCATGTCCTGTAAAAATTTGATCTGCCTTTAATTTTCTATACAAAATGATTGGTTGATATGCTTTAAATTTGCCGACTTGCACCGGACTGACGCCCTCGTCTGACCGGTGCTTGCTGAACAATGGTATGCCGTACAAGTGAGTCCCGATCAGATCGGAATTAACATGACACAACAATGATGCGTTATGTTACTACTGCTTGTTACAAATAAAATTACACTATGTTAGATAAACTGGATGCAATTAAAGCAAAATTTGATAACCTGGGCGTTGCTTTGTCGAACCCTGAAGTGGTAAGCGACAATAAAAGATACAGCGCCATGAGCAAGGAATACCGTGGCCTTGAAAAAATAGTAATTGCCCGAAATGAGTACGTCAAATTATTGAATGATATAGAATTTAATAAAGAAGTATTGAACGCTGATGATGACGAAATGAGGGAAATGGCAAAAAATGAATTGCCCGTTTTGGAAGAGAAAAAAGAGCATACGGAAAAAGCATTGCGTAATATGCTTATACCCAAGGATCCTTACGATGAAAAAAATGCTATCTTGGAAATACGTGCGGGCACAGGTGGAGATGAGGCTTCATTGTTTGCCGGAAATCTGTTACGTATGTATTTAAAATATTGTGAGAAAAAAGGATGGAAAACAGCATTATTGAGCGAAAGTGAAGGTACTGTGGGTGGGTATAAAGAAGTTCAGATAGAAGTTGTGGGAGATGATGTGTATGGCACACTAAAATTTGAAAGTGGTGTACACCGGGTACAACGGGTACCCGATACTGAGAGTAGTGGCAGGGTTCATACCAGTGCTGCAACAGTTGCTGTGATGCCCGAAGCCGAAGAAGTGGATTTTGAATTGAAAGAAAGCGACGTAAAAATGGAAACAGCCCGAAGTGGTGGTGCCGGCGGACAAAATGTAAATAAAGTGGAAACCAAGGTTTTTTTAACACATAAGCCAACCGGTATTGTGGTGGTTTGTCAAACCGAACGCAGTCAGTTAGGCAACAGGGAAAAAGCCATGGATATGTTACGCACCAGATTATACGATGAAGAAGTACGTAAGGCTGAAGAAGCCATTGCACATAAAAGAAAAAGCCTGGTAAGTACCGGCGACAGAAGCGCCAAAATACGTACTTACAATTATCCTCAAGGAAGAGTAACCGATCATCGTATCGGGCTTACAGTTTATAATTTAGATGCTGTTTTGAATGGGGAAGTACAGGAATTTATTGAGGCATTGCAATTTGCAGAAAATGCCGAGAAGTTGACATCCCAGAATTAATAAAATCTATACCTTAACCTTCCGGGTTTAGAATTAAATACTACTTTTACAAACTAAAAAAATAAATTATGCTAGAAGAATTATTCAACCTTGTAAAAGGCAATGCAACAGAAAGTGTTGTTAATAACACAGATGTACCAAATGAAAATAATAATGCAGTCATCGCTGAAGCAACTAATACGGTAGCATCTGGGTTACGTAATATGGTTTCAGGTGGCGGCCTTCAAAATATTTTATCCTTATTTTCAGGCGAACAGAAACAAAGTGGCAATAGCCTGCTTAGTAATCCGCTCGTTAATATGATGGTAGGTCATTTTACGGGTAAACTGATGAGTAAATTTAACCTGGGTGGTGCACAGGCAAGCAATGTTGCCAATAGCCTTATTCCAAACGTTCTCAGTGATTTGATCAATAAAACCAACGATCCGAATAACAGCAGTTTTTCTATAGAAGGCCTTTTAAATTCTCTTACAGGCGGACAAAGCGCCGAGGTAGTAGAGGAACAACAAACAAGTGGGAATACCGGATTTAATTTTCAGGACCTAATCAGTCAGTTTGCCGGAGGTGAAAAAAGCAACGGAGGTGGTGGTTTGATAGATATCGTATCTAAATTAGCCGGTGGCGCACAAGCACAACAACAAAAAAATGGCGGAGGCGGATTAATGGATATGATACAGGGCTTTTTGAAATAATGTCAGCTTATGTTTTGTTAAAGCACTCTTAAATACAGGGTGCTTTTTTTATTTTTTAAACAATTGTGTTGATTGATTGTTTATTATATACATACGTACAATAGCATTGTGACATTCTTAACATCAAAAAATTCATTTGGCACCTATTTTGACAATATATAATTAGAACACAAATACAAAAAGTAAAATTTTTCTCATAAGCAGTTAGTTTTGGTAAACGGCCCCTGTATCTACAGGGGCTTCTCTTTTTTATGCAGATATTTAATAGAAGAATTATTTGATTCTATTCTGTAATAAGATTTCAAAAAGACAATCAAGTGTATATCATCATTTTAGTTCGATTTTAATCCTGATAACTATTCAAAACAAACTGTAACGATGCAAAGTAACAGGAGTACTTTAACTTTGCTACATAATTAATAAAAAATTGGCTTCAACAATACCAGACAGAAAATCATTTTTTAAGCGTATCCGCAGTGGTGAAACTCCAGTTAATGCAGAAATGACATTTATTGATCATCTGGAAGCATTGAGGTGGCATCTTGTTAGAGCTGTAATAGCCTGGCTACTGGGTGCTATTGCTATTTTTGTCTATATAGATTGGGTGTTTGATAAAATTGTTTATGCTCCTGCAAATTCCAATTTTGTTACCTATACAGCTTTATGCAGGTTAAGCCACTTTCTTCATCTGGGTGATTCTTTTTGTATGCCACCTGTTAATATCCCATTGCAGGGAAATACCATCAGCGGACCATTTATGTCTGCCATATCCATAGCCATGATCGGAGGAATCATTATAGCATTCCCCTACCTGTTTTGGGAACTCTGGAAATTCATTAAACCCGCTCTTTCACCTAAAGAAATTAAATATGGAAGGGGAAGTATTTTCTGGGTTTCATTGTGTTTTTTTACCGGTGCCGCCTTTGGTTATTTCTTATTAGCACCCTTTACCTTTAATTTCCTGGCTAATTTTACTTTGGGTTCTGTTGGAGCTTATAAATACATGCCTACACTGGATGATTATATAGATACTTTAAACAGTATCATATTAGGTTGCGGAATTGCTTTTGAGTTACCGGTACTAGCTTATGTATTGGCTAAAATTGGAATCATTTCTGCTAATTTTTTAAGGACTTACCGGAAATATGCTTTTGTGATCATTTTATTAGCCGCTGCAATAATAACACCATCTCCCGATTGGACAAGCCAGACAATAGTAGCAATACCACTAATTTTCTTATACGAAATAAGTGTATTGCTTTGCGCCCGTGTTGATAAACAAAAAGCCAAAGAAGAAAAAGAATGGAGCTAGTTTTCAATGGATAATTAAATAATTGATAATTGAGAATGCTTTAATTTTGTAGTGCGGATTTTTTTCTAAAACCCATTCTAAATTATCCATTAACCAATTATTAATTATCCCTCATGTACACATTTGATAAAACCAAACCCATTGCCATAGGCTGCGATCATGCCGGTTTTGATTGTAAAGAAGATCTTATATCTTTTTTGGAAGGAGAAGAAATGGTTTATGAAGATTTTGGGACATACAACAAAGATTCCGTCGACTATCCTGACTTTGCACATCCGGTTGCTTCATCTGTTGAAAACGGCAGAGCTTCATTTGGCATTTTACTTTGTGGCAGCGCAAATGGAGTAGCCATTGCAGCAAACAAACACCAGGGTATAAGAGCTGCCATTTGTTGGGGCGAAGAACTTGCTGAACTGGCACGAAAACACAATAATGCCAATATCATTTGCATACCTGCCAGGTTTGTAAGAGATGGAGATGCAGAAAAAATGCTGGATGTTTTTATGAACACTGCTTTTGAAGGAGGTCGTCATAAAGGCCGTATTGAAAAAATACCTGTTTCAAGATAGATAAGCTGATGATGCTTGTCGAACTGATCTGGACTGATATTAATGCGTTTTATATGAATAAACTTCAGTGATTAAACTAAGAAGCTGTCTAAAAATAAAATCCTCAATATGCTTTGTGTGCTTTGCGCTGTATTTCCTTTGTGTACTTTGTGGTTTTGTATTATTTTTTTACCACAAAGGGAACAAAGTTTTTCACAAAGCACACAAAGAAGCTCATTACAATTTTTATAGAATTAAATTTAGATAGCTTCTTAGGGTTGTACATTACTTAACAGCACATTTTATAGTACTATTTAATTAAATCCGTTTTAATTCGTCCAATCCGTGTTATCCGCGTTTATATCTCACCGTTTATAAAAAAGAATATAAAAGCTTCTATTGTTTTATTACTTTGCTGAAAATAAATTTTTAATGAAAAAATTATCGCTCATCCCTCTATTGTTTCTAAGTATTCAAATATATTCTCAAAGCAATCAGGCAGCAAAATACGCATCGTTCATTACAGTGAATGACCTGAAAAAACATTTAACCATTATTGCAAGTGATTCAATGGAAGGCAGGGAAACAGGTACTGAAGGCCAACGTAAGGCAGCTGCCTACATAGAAAGACAGTTTAAAGCAATAGGGCTTAAAACTGCTGAAGGAATGAATAACTATCAGCAATTTTATCCTTTATTCAAAGACAGTATAGTTACTTGTACATTAGAAATAGGCATATCTACACTTATTTATGGTACTGACTTTATCAGTCCGGCCAATACAAATGAAACCGGAAATTTCAACAGCAGTAAAATTGTCTTTGCAGGATATGGCATTGAAGACAGTGCCTATAATGATTATGCTTCACTGGATGTCAAAGGCAAAACAGTAATAATCTTTTTAGGAGAGCCAAAGCTGGATGGTAATTATTTGATATCCGGAAATAAAAGAAGCAGTGGTTGGTCATTCCCCGGATTATCAAAAAAACTGGCACTTGCTGCTAAAAAAGGCGCCGCCGGTGTTTTTATTATTAATCCATCGCAGGAAAAATTTGATAAGCGCTCTGTTGATAACAGTAAATCAACAAATATGTATTATCCAAGAAATACCGGAACCGTATCATTGAATTATGCTCTGTTAAGCCATGCCATTGCAAAAAATATTTTAGGATCTATTGCTGACAGTTTATTTCAGTTTGCAAAAAATAACAACCCATTTGATAAAAATAAATTAGTTGAAACCAATATAAATTCAACATATAATTATACTGAAGCACGAACGATCATTAATGCCAGTAATGTTATTGGAGTCATTGAAGGAACTGATAAAAAAAATGAATACGTTTTTCTAACCGGCCATTATGATCATCTCGGAATAAGGGATGGTAAAATCTATTATGGTGCAGATGATGATGGCAGCGGAACAGTTGCAGTGATACAAATGGCAGCAGCTTTTATGCAGGCAAAAAAGAAAGGAAAAGGACCGCGGCGTACCATAGTATTCCTGGCATTTAGTGGTGAAGAAAAAGGCCTTTTGGGAAGTGAGTATTATAGCGAAAATCCGGTTTATCCTTTAGAAAAAACTACTGTTAATCTGAATACTGATATGATTGGCAGAACAGACACGGAAAGAAAGACGGCAGATACGTTGAATTATATATATGTTGTTGGCCATGATAAACTCAGCAGCGACTTACCTATAATAAATGAAGGAGTAAATAACAAACATACCAAACTGGTTCTTGATTACAAATTTGATGACCCCAATGATCCAAACAGGATCTATTTTCGCAGCGACCACTACAATTTTGCACGCAAAGGAGTGCCGGTGTTATTTTTCTATGATGGTATGTTAAAAGCAGATTATCATAAACCCAGTGATACAGTAGATAAGATCAATTGGTCATTATTTGAAAAAAGGACACGTATGATCTTTCATACTGCATGGGAAATTGCCAACAGGAATGATATGCTGAAAAGAGATATTCCTTTGCCTGAAAGCGCAACTAGAAGATAATAAATTAATAAATCAGTAGCAACATTTAAGCACTAGTCTCGTTGATGGTATTCTTATACACATTTGTCCTTGTAGTGTTTGAATACAATCATTCATGTCTAATTATCTTTTAATTCAATTTCGCTTGATGTATTATTAGATAGCTTTCTAAACAACTCTATGAAGATCCCTATTTGAAGAAAGTCACGCCCGGTTTCATC
>JANOPU010000065.1:0-5083 GCA_031422055.1 Ferruginibacter sp. | reverse complement strand
AATGAGATCTGCATCAAGCAGTGCATCTGGCAAGGGATCGTTTAAATGGAATTTTAATAAATCCTGAAACAGGCCAAGAGCATTGTAATAAAGTGAAGTACTGTCTTTTGCGGGGAATTTTGTTTTAATGAATTCTGCAGCGGGGTCAAATATCCTTTCATCATTTAATATAAATTTATATGCAGGGTTTGTTACATCATTCTCACTGCTCATAAAATAGCTGAGTGCCCGGTGTGTCAGAAAATCGAATAGGGTTGGCCTAAGATTACGGGTATTTTCTCCTTTTTGGATGATTGCATCCAACCCGTTAAGAGTGGTATTTTTTAACAGTACTTCATTCTTTAAAGAAGCTTTATATAATGCAGCTATTGTTTCATTAATTTTTTCGATACTCCATGTTGTTATGTCATTACTTTTTTCTTCAATGAGTTTTGTGCGGTCATAGAATTTATATCGGTTCTGCTGCAGGTAGCTGAGAAAAAGTTCTGCCTGCATACTTTTCAAAATATTTTTTGCAGGTGCTTTGGCCTTATTTATTAGCGTGTCGATAAAGAAAATATTGTTTTCTTTATTATCTTCTTCAATCATATTGCGGTATTTCATCTGATACATGGCAGATTTAACCTGTTGTACCTCGTTGCCGGATTTTGTTGCCATGTTGAATATCTTCATTACTTCCTGTAAGGCAGATTTGGTAAGGCCTTTCTTTTCAAATGCCTCAACGGCTTTCCAGTTTTGTGAAAATCCATTTGGTTGCTGTGCAGAAATATTCATTGTTATAGACATGATCAGAAAAATAAGGCTGAGTATTTTAGTTGAATTCATAACTGGTCAATATTTAAATACAAGATAGTAAATGTTGTTTGAGCAATAAGCAGGTTTAAGATGCCAGCTATTGTTTTTTACACAAAATAAGCCTGTTTATTTCTTTAACTTTTCTTTATCTATTCATCTTTTTACATCATAGATTGTCTGGCATCCAAGTTTTACAAATAATGAACCATTTTTTAACTTTTAAAATTAGCATCATGAAAAATATCTTTACTCTTTTTGCATTACTCTTAACGATGTATTCCGGCAATTCACAACCTATTGAAACATCAAGGCGATTAAACAATTACCAAAGTAAATTTACTGTCAGCACTTTATTAAGTGATCGTATAAATATTCAGATTGATGGCAGTAATTACAATACCAGGGGCAATGAAGATGATATAACGATCAATAATATCAGATCCGGGTATCATTCGGTTAAAGTTTTCCGGCAAAAAAAATCCAGGAACAATTATATCTGGAATAATAGCAAGAAAATGCAGTTAATCTACGAAGGCAACATTTATGTAAAACCTCAATTTCATGTAGATCTGGTAATAAACCGATTTGGAAAAGTCTTTGTAGATGAAAGACGGATTGATCCACGATATGATCATGAGGATGATGACCAAAACGAATGGGGTAATATGGATGACGATCTTATACAGCCAATGAATAAGAATGTATTTGAGCAATTTAAGCAAGTGATCCGAAATGAAAATTTTGATAATACAAGGCTGGTACTTGCAAGACAAACCATTAGCGAAAATTATTTTTCATCAGCTCAGGTAAAAGAGATTTTACATTTATTCAGTTTTGAGAATAACAAACTGGATATGGCAGAATACAGTTATAAATATACTGTAGATAAGAAAAACTATTTTATTCTCAATGATGCATTTGCTTTCAGTAGTAGTAAAGAAGAGCTTGCCAGGTTTATAAAGGCATATAGGTAGTTTGGGTGGTTATACCGAATATAAACAGTATTTAGTCCAAAGCAACTTTAGGTCGGTATAATACCATCTAAGATTTCCACATAGTCTTTTGGACTACTTAGTAAATCAAGATGGTATTATACTTTGGAAAGCCCGCCCGGATGACCGGTGCGGACGATGGTTCCGACCCTTTTTTAATTTAAGGATATGAAGATGTGTCGATTTGGAAATGAAACATAGTAAACGAAAATGACTCAATTTTCAAATCTTCAAATTGAGTCATTTTCAAATTATTTCTTCAATGCTTCAGCCATTGTTTTACCAATATCAGCAGGGCTTGCGGCTACATGTATTCCGCAAGCAGCCATAATTTTCATTTTTGCAGCAGCGGTATCGTCTTCGCCACCAACAATGGCACCGGCATGGCCCATTCGCCTGCCTGGAGGTGCTGTTTGGCCTGCAATAAATCCTACAACCGGCTTTTTGTTTCCGGTAGATTTAATATAATTTGCTGCTTCTGCTTCCATTCCTCCACCTATCTCTCCGATCATTACAATGGCATCTGTATCATCATCATTCATAAATAATTCAACTGCTTCTTTAGTTGTGGTGCCAATGATAGGGTCACCACCAATTCCAATGGCAGTAGAGATTCCAAGACCCGCTTTAGCAACCTGGTCAGCAGCTTCATATGTTAATGTACCTGATTTGGAAACAATTCCGATCCTTCCTTTTTTGAAAATAAATCCGGGCATGATCCCAACTTTGCATTCATCAGCTGTAATTACACCCGGACAATTGGGGCCAATCAGTCTTGTAGAACTTCCCTGTAAAAAACTCTTTACTTTAATCATATCTTGTACAGGAATACCTTCTGTTATACAAACTACCAATGCGATACCTGCTTCTGTGGCTTCAAGGATAGCATCAGCGGCAAATGCAGGCGGTACAAAAATGATACTTACATTGGCTCCGGTAGTTTTAACCGCATCAGCAACCGTATTAAAAACCGGTTTGTCTAAATGCAAACTTCCTCCTTTACCGGGCGTTACACCACCAACGAGTTTGGTGCCATATTCGAGCATTTGAGTAGCGTGAAATGTACCTTCTGTACCGGTAAAACCCTGAACAATTATTTTTGAATCTTTGTTAACTAAAACTGACATGTTTTCAATTAAAAATGATGAATGAAATATTTATATAGCACGCAAAGATAGGGGAGAAGGGTTATTAAGGAAAGAGATAATTTTATGGAAGAAAAAGTTATTTGAACATCCCGTAATATCAGGAAATATATTAGCGTTTCATTGGCGTTCAAACGATCTTTCCATTTTGATCTACCTTTCCTTTTGCCTCCAGCATTCGCATACTTTTTGCATCCTGCAAAAATTCAGAAGCAAAGATGAATTCATTCAAAAGTTTATTTTCGGAAAAAATGATGTCTTTACTGTTGCCTGCCCACTCCTTTTTACCATTGGCCAGGTAAAGAATGTTATCCCCGATCTCCATAACACTATTCATATCATGTGTATTTACAATAGTCGTCATATTAAACTCCTTGGTAATATCATAGATCAGCCTGTCAATCAACATAGACGTTTGTGGGTCAAGCCCTGAATTTGGCTCATCACAAAATAAATATTTTGGATTTAAAACAATGGCCCTTGCAATGGCCACCCTTTTTTTCATTCCTCCGCTTAATTCGGAGGGTAACTTTTTATTGCTTCCAATAAGATTTACCCTCGACAATACTTCATTTACCCGTTTAATTTTATTGGAATAAGAATCTTTTGTAAACATGTCTAGAGGAAACTTGATATTATCTTCCACATTCATACTGTCAAATAAAGCGGATCCCTGAAAAAGCATACCGATCTGTTGGCGTAAAAGTTTTCTTTCTTCTTCATTCATATCGGTAAAACTTTTACCATCATAAATGATCTCCCCTTCATCTGGTTCAATTAAACCAACAAGGCATTTTTGTAATACTGTTTTCCCACTACCGCTGGTTCCGATAATCAGGTTAGCCTTTCCGGTATCCATGATATGGCTAACTCCATCCAGTACAACTTTATCACCAAAGATCTTTTTGATATTTTTAAATTCGATCATAGCTTATTTGCATGTGATGATTTATAAATTATTACGATAACAAAATAGCTGCCAATGCATAATCTGCCAGTAAGATTACTACACAACTAACAACTACAGAAGTTGTACTGCTTCTGCCAATTTCCAGCGCACCTCCTTTTACATAATATCCATAATAAGCAGAAACGGAGCTTATAATGAATGCAAATGTGTATGCTTTTATTAAAGCAAATAATACATTGTAAGGCATAAAATTCATTAATAATCCCTGGTCATAAGTTTCTGTTGAAAGAATTCCTGAAGCAGACCCGGCGAATCGCCCACCATAAATACCTAAAACCATTGCCAATACAACCAACAAAGGAATGGTCAATAGCGCTGCAGCAATTTTTGGCAAGACGAGATAGGTTTTTGTATTGATACCCATTATTTCAAGTGCATCAATTTGCTCGCTGACCCGCATGTTGCCTAATTCACTTGCTATTTTACTGCCTATTACACCGGCTAATACAATGCAAACAAGGGTAGGTGCAAATTCAAGAATAACGGTATCTCTTACAATCTGTGCAATGGTACTAGGTGGAATTAAAGGGCTTACAAGCTGGTAAGATGTTTGAACTGCACTTACCGCTCCCATAAAGACAGAAATGATACAGACAATGCCCAATGAGCCCATGCCGATCTCTGAACACTGATGCATGAATTCTTTCCAGTAAAGTTTTGCATTTTCAGGTTTACTGAACATGCCTTTTAGCATTAAAATGTATCTTCCAAAATGTGAAAAAAATTTCATGATTAACTTTTACGTATGATGCTTAATAGCAGTCTCACAACATAAAGATCTGATCTCTATGCCATCGTTTTTTTCGGTCGTTTCCACCATTTGCTTTTTTTCATTTCTTCCTGTGTATTCGTTTTGCTTTTTGATTGAGCATCTACAACAGCAATAACTACCACATTAAAGATAGAGCGGATAGAACTTCCCAATTGCAGAACGTGTACAGGTTTATTGAGCCCCAATAAAATCGGACCTACACTATCGGCGCCGCCTACCTCCTGTAAAAGATTATATGCAATATTTCCGGAAGCAAGGTTCGGAAATATCAATGTATTAACTTCGCCGTTTATCAATTCAGTAAAAGGGTAATTTTCTTTAAGAATTTCTTTATTGAATGCAAGGATACCCTGAATCTCACCATCACATATTAAAGAAGGCTCTTTTTGTTTAACTATTTCTCTGGCTT
>JANOPU010000064.1:0-7612 GCA_031422055.1 Ferruginibacter sp. | reverse complement strand
GTGTACTTTGTGGTTTTGTATTATTTTTTTACCACAAAGGGCACAAAGTTTTTCACAAAGCACACAAAGAAGCTCAATACAATTTTTATAGAATTAAATTTAGACAGCTTCTAAGTTAATGGGATAAAAGAAAATGGAGCTTTGAATAATGTGTATTTTTGCTGTAATTTTTGGATATATATTAGGATTGTAAGTTTTTAAAAAGAATGAAATATTAGTAAATATTCAATACTCAATACTCAATACTCAATACTCAATACTCAACTTGCCGGTAGGTAGGTACTAAATACTCATTTAAAACATCAGTTTGGCAAATAAAGATTCATATTACCGAAAACACAAAGCAAAGATCAATGAAACTGATACCGGTGAAATACGGATGCCGGCTATACAGGTCAGTGATGAAGTGAAAGCTACCTTTGAAACAGGAAAAGTATTGCTTATTGATAAGCCTATTCATTGGACTTCCTTTGATGCCGTAAGGAAAATAAGAAACAGCATCCGAATAAAAAAAGTTGGCCATGCAGGCACACTCGATCCACTTGCTACGGGTTTATTGATCATTTGCACCGGAAAATTCACAAAAAAAATCAATGAATTTATGGCACAGGAAAAAGAATATACCGGTTCCTTTACTCTGGGTGCCGTTACTGCTACCTATGATAAAGAAAGTGAACCGGAACAACAGAAAGATATATCAGAAATTACGGCCGAAAAAATTCAATTGGCTACACTCAATTTTACCGGTGAGATCCAACAAGTGCCTCCAATATATTCGGCTATCAAAAAAGAAGGCACAGCATTGTATGTGCTTGCAAGGAGGGGAGAAGCGGTGGTGCCAGAACCAAGAAAAGTGCATATTAATTCTTTTGAAATTACGGGCATAGCGTTACCGGTGGTATATTTTAAAATCATTTGTTCAACAGGAACGTATATACGTAGTATTGCAAATGATTTCGGGGCCGCACTTGGTTGTGGTGCATATCTTTCAGAGTTAAGGAGAACCAGGATCGGGGAATTTAATGTACATGATGCAATGACGATGGAGGAATTTGTAGGAAGTCTCATTCATAGTTCATAGTTTATAGTTCATAGTTCGAAGTTCGAAGTTTGAGGTTGTTTGCAAAGTTCAATCTCAGCACGAAACCTCAAAATTCAAATCTCAAACTTCAAACCTCAAATCTCAAACTTCAAACCTCAAACTAAAACGGGTAATTAATTCCGATCGTGAAATTAAAATTCTCATATCTCCATTGCCTTTCACTGCGGCTGAATATCTTTCTAAGAAAATCATCAAACCCAATATTAGGTGCTTTCCAGCCATCATTAATATAAAACAGATCAGGCCTTTTAAATCTGAATCCAAAATCAAAGCGGATCAAAAAATTATTAAAATCGAGCCTGAAACCGGTACCGGCAGAAATCCCCAATTGCTTCCAGGTATTTTTAAATTGGAACTGTGCACTGTCTTCTGTCCCATCCGTTTTATTATATCTGAGGTTCCAGATATTTCCGGCATCAAGAAAAAGGGCACCCCTTAACGTTAATGTATTGGGTATGATTCTGGCAATATCATAACGGTATTCCATATTGAATTCAAGTTGCATATCGCCTGTGCGGTCATTGAATAAAACCGATGAATTAAATGGAGCCAGGGATTGCCCGCCAATACCTATTCCTCTTATGGGCCAACCTCGCATACTGTTACTGCCTCCACCCAAAAACTGTTTAAAAAATGGAAGTGCTCTTTTCGTATCACTGCCAAGTAATGGAATTCCAACCCCGGTGTAAAACCTGAATGCTAAAGCAGTTTGACGGTAGTTTACAGTATATTTATATTCTCCGTCAATTTTGATATACCTGCGCAGATATTTTTTCAAAATACCAAGGTTTGCCCATGTTAAACCTGATTCTTCGACATTTACTTTTATACTTCTTTTTTTTGATAAACTGTTTAAATGTACCGGGTTATAGTATTCATTATAAAGACCTGCACCCATGCCAATAACATAAGCATTGTTGAATGAATAATTTAAATATGGATTGTTTTTCAGAATTGTATTAAAACTATCCGACTGATCATATAGTTTACTGAACCCGATGTTAAAAGGCCTGATCTCCCATCTGATATTATGTTTATCTAACCAGTTCCAGCCAAAATTGATACCGACAGATTGTAGCTTGTAAAGATCAAGTCTGTTATTATATGATAAGTTGGTATTTATAAACGATTGTCCATTTGGCAGGCTGATCGAATCTCTGTTTTTCAAAAAAGGGTTGTGAAAAAATTTTAAAAGCCCCGGGAATACCAATCTGGGAATGACGATATTATTATTATAGCTCACAATATTGGAATTGATCAATTCATTATTTGAGCCAGTGGTATTACTGTTCAATTCTACACCTGCACTGACTTTGTGTGTCATTCTGATGGCTTCTTTTCTTACATTTCTGTTTGTAAGGGATAAATTTCCCGATATGCCAAAAAGATTACTACCCAATACGGTACTGCCGGTTGTGCTGGTAGAATAACTTAATTCCAAAGCAGCTTCAAAACCAAGTTTTTTTGCAGGTATCAGTTCAATGATCAGATCTATTTTATTAAGAGTATCAGGTAATTCTATGAACATGATATTTACACTTTGCCAAACAGAAGCTCTTGATAAATTATTTAACGTAGTATAATAATCCTTTTGTCTGTAAAGATCACCACTTTTTAAAGTGATATTCCTTGCTAAAAAACTGTTACGGAATAACCGTTCATGATACCTGTGAATAAAATTCCCGGTATTATTTTCTGTGATGGAACTTGTATCATTCATCTCATCACTAATGCGAAAATCTGAAAGCACATAAATTTTATTGATATAGAACTTACTGAGCTTGGTTGAATCTGTAGGCGGATTTAAAGTAATGGCAATTTTAATTTTGGGTGAATCCGCTTTTTGTTGAGCTTCGGCTAACAGGCGAAGTTGTTCAAAAGGATCATCACTGATATTTGTCAATGCGTCTATGGTAGTATCGCCTTTTACTCTTAATTCGGCTGCGGTAAATTTATAGTAACCATTATTTCTGAAACTGTCAACAAGCCGGTTGATCTCACCCAGAACAGCATTTTTCGTTATAGGATCATACCTTTTTAACAATGATTTGTCTATTGAGGTGCTGGCAATTTTTTGCAGATTTGGCTTTTTAAGATTATACCTTACCGTATCAATTAATGTTGGCTTTCCTGCTTCAACGAGATAACGTACACTTACTTTTCTTTGAACGGTGTCGGCTTTAAAACTTACTTTGGCATTGTAATATCCCAGGTGAAACATCGATGCTTTCATATTGTCTGCAGACATGGCAGAATAAACACTGTCATAAACCGGTGGTTTTTTTATTATATGAATAATAAAGAACATGTCTTTTGTTCTTACGGTGGAACTATCTTCTAATTGATTATTCAGTCTTTGTTTTAAAGTAGTTCTTTCGATATTTGTAAAATTTCCTCCCTTAACTTCGATGCTGTTCTTCACCAGATAGGGTTTATCTTTTGGTGCTTTGCGGATGATTGGCTTAAAACAGGAGGAAAACAGAAAAATACAAATGAAAATACTGGCTGAACGACAATAAGAACGTGTATCATTCAATAAAATATTCGGCATAAAATATCTGGCAATGTTTAACAAATCCACCATCAAATATATTCAAAGTTTACAGCACAAAAAATTCAGAGATGAATACAAGCGTTTTGTTGCTGAAGGACCTAAAGTTGTAGAAGGGCTTTTATCAAATGATTCATTCAAACTTGCCGGCATTTATGCATTGCAGGAATGGGTAGATGAAATGGATAAAACCCTTCAGAAATCGTATCATGATAAGATTGAAATTGTTAAAGATTTCGAACTCTTAAAAATCGCTTCTTATAAAACTGCCAATAAAGTGGTGGCTGTTTTTGAGCAAAAGTCAATGATGCTGCAAAATCAGTTCTCAAAAAAGATAACGCTGGTTTTGGACGATATACAGGATCCGGGAAATCTTGGTACCATCATACGTACAGCCGACTGGTTTGGAATAGAAAATATCATTTGCTCGGTTAATACCGTTGATATGTACAATAGTAAAGTTGTTCAAAGCACTATGGCTAGCCTTGGTAATGTAAATATCTTCTATACAGACTTGAAAGCCTGGTTGAAAGATCAAAAAAAAGTAAAAATATTTGCTGCAACGCTCGATGGAAAACTTTTAAATGAATTCAATAAAATTAAAGAGGGTATTATAATAATCGGAAATGAATCAAAGGGAGTGAGTGATGTAATAATGAAACTGGCCAATGAAAAGATCACGATACCCAAATTTGGCCATGCAGAATCGCTCAATGCAGCCGTGGCAACCGGAATTATTCTTTCAAAGTTTGTAAATAGCTAGTGGCTGGCTGGAAATAATATGTATTGTGAGTTTTAAGGTTCAAAGTTCAGCTTTTGCTCTAACCAATAAACCAATAAACTCACCGTGTTACCAAACTTCAAATTTCAAACTCCGAACTACCTAAACTGTATCGCTTTTACCGGGTTAACCCTTCTTATTAAAATTGTTGGTATAATCAGGGTTGCAAAACACACTACAAGCGTTATAAGATCAACCAAAACTACCTGCCACCATACAACATCAGCCTGGGCAACACTCATATAGTATGCTTCTTCATTCAGTTTAATAAATCCGGTTTTCTGTTGTAACCAGCATATCCCAAGTCCAAGTATGGTCCCCGCAACAATTCCAATTACAGCAATGAATGTTGTATTGTATAAAAATATTTTCTGAATGGCCCAGTTTCCGGCACCCAATGCTTTTAATATCCCTGTCATACGGGTTCTTTCCAGTACAAGTATGATCAGGCAGGTGATGAGATTAACGGCTGCAACAACCATCATGATCAACAGCAAAATATTCTTAAGCTGGCCTTGCAGGTTCAGCCAGTCAAATATATTGGGATAAATTTCTTTGATACTTCTGCTGTACCAACTTTGTGGTAACTCATTGTATATTTTTTTTGAGATACTGTCTGTTTGACTGTAATCAGATAAAAAGATCTCATAGCCGCCGATCTGATCATGCTCCCAGTTATTAAGCCTTCTGATCAGGTTAATGTCACAAAGTGCAAATTGCTTATCATATTCCTCAATGCCCGTTTTAAATATACCTGTAACGATTAGCCGCCTGGCACTTTTACTTCCGTCATCCCTGAAAAAAAACACAAGCATGCTGTCTGAAACAGCTATGTTTAATTGAGAAGCAGTATAGCTGCTGATATTTATTTCATTGCTGTACCCACTGTCTTTGAATGAGATCCAATGACCGGACTGCAGGAAAGATTGCATCCTTTTAAAATTAAAACTACTGTCAATGCCTTTCAATAGAACACTTTCTATTTCTGCTTCAAATTTTAAGATACCCGATTTAGTTGCATACCGCTCTGCAGAAACTACCTGGGGTAATGAGAGCAGATAATTTTCTACGGTGTCATTCCTGTAAATTGGATATTCCTCTGCAATACTTACTTTATTTTCAAGGTCTTGTTGAACACGAATATGCCCCCAAAAACTAAAAACTTTATTGCTGATGACTTGTTGAAATCCATTTACAAAACTCAGTGCAACGATCATAACTGCCACACTCAATGCAGTGGCACCAATCGCAAGTCTTATAATAAAACGTGAAAATGTTTTTTGCTTAAACGAGGCAATACGCTTTGCTATAAATATTGATACATTCAAACGGACTATTTTTGCTATCTTTCAAAAGTAAATTAATTAAGCTATTAAATGAACTTCAAAAATTTTCGGCGGAGTGTTATTTTATTTATTTGCTGTTTAGTTGCAGTTAATTCTATTGCCCAGAATGTTGAGAAAACATACAAGCCCTTTATAAAAACTGCACAGTTGTTTATGTATGGTAACCAACAGTCTCTGCCGGTATACGCTTTAAACAGTGCAGATCGGCTTCAACTTGAATTTGATGATATGGAAGGCGGAATTAAAAGCTATTATTACTGTTTTGTATTATGTGATTATAACTGGAACCCTGTTAATCTGAGTCCCTTTGATTATATGAAGGGGTTTACTCAAAATCGAATAACCACTTATCGTTATTCATCTCTTGCACTTACCCGTTACACTCATTACCAGGCTTTTTTACCGGATAAAAATTCTTTACCTACCCGTTCCGGAAATTATTTGCTGAAAGTTTTCCTTGATGGGGATACATCCAAACTTGCATTTACAAAACAAATGCTTGTATTTGAACAGAAAACAGGAATCAATGGTGCAGTTGTGCAGCCCTTCTCAGTTCAGTTATTTAAAACGCATCAGAAAATAAGGTTGTTTGTAAATATCGCCGGACTCAACACTTTCAGCGCAGCACAACAGGTAAAAGTTGTTTTGCTTCAAAACAATCGATGGGATATTGCACAGCGGGATATCCCACCAACATTTGTTCGGGGTAATATGCTCGAGTTTAATACTGAAGACCGGGGGATATTCTCTGCCGGTAAAGAATGGCGATGGCTTGACCTTAGAAGTTTCAGCCTTCAGAGTGACAGAATAGATAGTGCAAAATATTATAAAGACAGAACAGATATGTATGTAAAAACTGATATTGACCGTACCGATCACCGGTATCTGTTTTTTCCTGATTTTAATGGGATGTATAATATTGCCACGTATGAAAGTGTAAATCCTTCCTGGCAGGGCGATTATGCTTCGGTACATTTTTCTTATGCAACACCAAATGGAGAACCTTATTTTGGGAAAAACCTTTTTCTTGCCGGAAGTATGACAGGCTATCGTCTTACTAATGAATGGAAAATGAATTTTAATGAAAATACGCGAAAATATGAATGTACTGCCTTTATGAAACAAGGGTATTACAATTATACTTACATCACCGTAGATGCAGATAATCCATCCAGGAAAACCGAAATGGAAGGAAATTATTGGGAAACAGAAAATAGTTATACGATCCTCGTGTATTACAAATCATTCACCGACCGCAGCGATCAGTTGATCGGTGTTAGCAGTATCAATTCAAGGAATGACAGGCCTGGGTTTAGTTTTTAGAAGATTACCGCTAAGACACAGAGACGCAAAGTGAGAAACCCATCAAGCGCATTTAAGCCTTAGCTTTTTTTATTTAAACAAAAAAATCAATCTAAAAAAAATATTCCATTCTGTGATGTATATTTGCACCGGCAAGTCTTATACGGCCAGCTCCTGTTGAACTCCCCCAGGACCGGAAGGTAGCAAGGGTAGATGGTTGAGCGGTGCGATATAAGTAACTTGCCATTTTTTATTTCCCCTGTTAAGAAGTTTTTCATAAATATCCGCGGTTTATTTGATTGGCTTGTATCTTTACGCCGTAAAATCATATATCATACATCATACATCATAAATCATATATCATAAACCATATATCATAAATAAATTATGAAATTCTTCATCGATACAGCCAATCTTGCACAAATAAAGGAAGCAAATGAATTAGGAATACTGGATGGTGTTACAACCAATCCTTCACTGATGGCAAAGGAAGGTATTAAAGGCCAGGATGCTGTAATGCAGCATTATAA
>JANOPU010000063.1:0-35995 GCA_031422055.1 Ferruginibacter sp. | reverse complement strand
GGATGTTGTTTTAATTCATCTTTCGAGGCAGTATTAATATTTAATTGTGTAAGATTCTTTTCATGAAACAACAATGAAGGCCTGATCTTTTGAAAAACAGAATCAGGAAGCCCGAAAGTCTCAGCAACCTGATCAATACTATAAAAACCTCCAAGCTTTTCACGAAAACTGATAATACGGTTTGAAAGTTTTGAGCCGATTCCCGGCAACCTGATCCATGCATTAGTATCAGCCAGGTTTATATCTATCTTTTCAAAAGATTTTTTTTGTTGTTCATAATTCTTAAATACTACCGGTTTTTTATCAGACTCAGGTAAAGAAACTGTTGCAGTAATTTTTACAAACGGCATTAACCGTAGCACCTCATCTTCGTGCAAACCCCAGATTTTTTTTATATCCTCCGGTTGGCGAAACTTTCCACCTTTTGCTATAAAATGCTGAATGGTATTTATTGTTTTGTCTCTCAATCCAAGTCTTTTCCATTGTTCGGCAGAAATAGTATTCGGATCAAAATAAAAAAGATTTCCTTTTATTGGAACATGATTAAAATTTTTTTCTAAAGACTGATTTTCATTTTCACTGTTACGGTCATCAAAATATTTTCGATTATATTCTTTAGAACTATCCTTTTGTTTAGTTTTCAAATGGGTCAGTTCATTTTGGAAATCTTCGGAATGAATGAATTTTTCTTTAATTACAAGAGGATAAATAAATGGTATAGCTGTAAGCAACAAAATAATTATGAGTAATAAAACTGTCCCGTTTCTTTCTTTACGGGTGAAATAAAAATATTTGTTGGAAGCTCTTTTTTGCATCTTCCAAAATAATAAAAAGAAGAACCTTTATAAGGTAAAAGTGGAGTAATATTTATTTAGTCAGAACCAGCTGATTATCATAAGCTAGTTTCATCCCTGCTGGTAATTCTTTATTGATTTCAGCATGCAATCCCAGTTGATGGCTGATATGTGTGAAGTAAGCCTGCGGTATTTTTAATTCAGTTACCATTTCAACAGCTTCTATTAAGTTGAAATGGGAAATATGTTTGCTGCGGCGCAATGCATTTAAAACGATGGTATCACTTCCCTTTATTTTTTCTTTCTCCGGTTCATCTATTTTATTGGCATCTGTTATATAAGTAAAGTTGCCAAATCTAAATCCCAATACGGGCATTTTTAAATGCCATACTTTTATTGGAACTACAGGAATATCGCCAATAAAAAAAAGATCTTCCCCAATATCCTTTAATGCAATATCAGGAATACCCGGATATTTATGTTCTTCAAAAATGTAAGAGAACTCTTTTTTCAATGCATGCTGGGTAAGCTCATTGGCATACACATCCATTGGCATTTCCTGGAAATAATTAAATGCCCTGATGTCATCCAGGCCGGCTATGTGATCTTTATGTGAATGAGTAAACAAAACAGCATCTAATTTTTTTACACCTGACCTTAACATCTGGTACCGAAAATCGGGTGTAGTATCTACAACAATACCCGTTGTTGCACTTTCTACCAGGATACTGCTTCTAAGCCTTTTGTCTTTTGGATCAACAGATAAACATACTTCACAATTACAGGCAATCATTGGAACGCCGCTACTGGTACCGGTTCCGAGGAATGTTATTTTTAAAGGAGGGCAGAGCATGAATAAAGAATAAGAAATGTAAAATAAGAAATAAGTAAGTAAAAAAGCAGTATAAATTTCTTAAGAATGAGAACGGCACTTTCTCATTTCTTATTAATTATTCCTTATTTATTATTTACTACTATCAACGCCTACCAGCTCTTCATACAATTTCTGGCTTTCATGTGTAAGAAGATCAATGTTCACTTTAAGTTGAGGCATCAGGTCAATCAGGGTATTAATCCTTCCTTCAGTTTGAAAGAATTTATTTAAGACTACGACTTTTTTATCCTGCAGTATACAATAGCCACTTTGAAAAGTACCTCTCTCATAACGAATAACATACCCGCTTTCCGTTACTATTTTTTCAATCTTGTCTAAATTATGTTGTGTGTATTTCATTATAAATTAAAAAAAGTTAAAAACCTGCCTGACGGCAGACAGGTCAGACCCATAAGTTGTAGCAAAAATAAATAGTGGCTTCCGTTTTTGAACCTTAAGTTATCACCATAAGTTGAAATTTTCTTTACTTGCGAATACGAAAATCACTTTTAGCTTTTGCCTTCTTACTTATTTGTCATCCTTATTACAGGAATAATCATCTCTTCGAGGCTTATACCCCCGTGTTGAAAAGTATTGCGGTAATAATTTACAAAATGATTGTAGTTATTAGGGTAACATAAGAACAGATCTCCTTTGGCAAAAATAAAACTCGAATTAACATTTGGCACCGGCAATCCGGCCTCCCTGGGATCCCTGAAAGCAAGTACGTCTTTGGCATCATAATTTAAATTACGCCCGTGCTTATACCTGAGGTTTGCAGTTGTTTGCTTATCTCCTATTACTTTTACAGGTGTTTTAACCCTGGTTGTTCCATGGTCTGTTGCAACGATAAGATTTAGTTTTTTATCAGCAATTTTTTTAAGAGCCTGGTGAAGCGGACTATGTTCAAACCAGCTTTCAGTTATACTACGATAACTGGTTTCATCTCCTGCCAGTTCTTTCAGCACTTCCATTTCTGTACGTGCATGACTAAGCATATCAATAAAATTATACACGATCACATTTAGGTCGTTTTGCAAAAAGTTATGCATATTATCCACCAGTTTCTGCCCGTCATGATTATTGGTGATTTTTGTATAAGAAATTTTCAGGTCTGTTTTTCCGATTCTTTTCAAATGTGCTCTTAAAAATTCTTCTTCAAATAAATTCTTTCCGCCTTCTTCATCATCATTTTTCCACTGAACCGGAAATTGCTTTTCAATGTCTATAGGTAACATGCCCGCAAAGATTGCATTACGGGCATACTGAGTTGCGGTTGGTAATATAGAATAAAATGTTTCTTCTTCCTGTATCCTAAAACTTTCTGCAAATATTGGCTGAATGGTTTTCCACTGATCAAATCGTAGATTATCGATTAGAACAAAAAACAAAGGGGTGCCCTTTTCCAGATGAGGAAAAACTTTAAACTTTAAAAGGTTTTGACTCATGATTGGGCCATCAATACTTTTTGGAGATACCCAACTTGAATAATTTTTTGAAATAAATTTAAAAAATTCTGTATTGGCTTCATGTTTCTGTGTCTCAAAAACTTCCTGCATTTCCGGGCTATCGCTTTTTTTCATTTCCAGTTCCCAATAAACAAGTTTTCTGTAAATATCCATCCACTCATTGTAATCAGGATTGCTGTTAAGTGCCATAAATAAACTACGGAATTCCTGTTGATATGCAGAAGTCGTTTTTTCAGCCACCAGCCTTTTGTTGTCTATGATCTTTTTCAAACTCAACCAAACCTGGTTTGGATTTACCGGTTTAATTAAATAGTCACTGATCTGGCTTCCAATAGCTTCGTCCATTAAATTTTCTGCTTCATTTTTTGTGATAAGAACAACCGGCAGGTTGCTATTCACTTCTTTTATCTGTTGCAGTGTTTGAAGACCGGTAATCCCTGGCATCGTTTCATCCAGTAATACAACATCAACAATATTATCTCTTACATATTCCACTGCATCAAAACCGTTTGTCCGGGTTTGAACTTCATACCCTTTATTTTCCAGAAACATTATTTGAGAGTTAAGGCTGTCGATCTCATCATCTACCCATAGTATTTTTGGTACATTCATAATTTAAATATGTTTTAAGTAGAAGTCTGAATATATGTTTAGAAGTTTAGAGGGTTTAGAAAGTTTAGAATTTTATGAGATCGAAATTAATGATTTTGTTTTAAGCATTTGCTAAACAATCTAAACATACTAAACTTTCTAAACTAGTCTTTGTAGCTTTGCTTCACTTTGTAAATCTTTTAACATAAAAAATTAAAGTTCAACCAGTTCATGTCATTTCATAAAATTATCAATGATCCGGTTTACGGTTTTATTACTATTGATGACCAGTTGATCAATGATATCATAGCTCATCCTTATTACCAGCGCCTGAGAAGGATCTACCAAATGGCAATGGCTCACCTGGTATACCCCGGAGCTGTGCATACCAGATTACATCATTCCTTGGGTGCATATCATCTCATGAGATGTGCTTTACAAGAATTAACCAGTAAGGGAATTGAGATAAATCCAAAGGAACAACAGGCAGCCAAGATAGCCATCCTGCTGCACGATATCGGCCATGGGCCATTTTCTCATGCACTTGAGAATGTTTTAGCGGAAGGATTGCATCACGAGGAACTTTCATTAATGCTTATAAAAGAACTGAATACCCAATTTAATGGTCAGTTGCAAATGGCACTTGAAATTTTCACAGATACCTATCCTAAAAAATTTTTACACCAGCTTGTCAGCGGACAATTAGATGTTGACCGTATGGATTATCTTTCCAGAGATAGTTTTTTTACAGGGGTAAATGAAGGAACCATTGCATATGACAGAATACTTAAAATGCTGACCGTACACAATGGCGAATTGATGGTGGAAGAAAAAGGGATTTATTCAATAGAAAAATTTTTAATAGCACGCAGGCTGATGTATTGGCAGGTTTACCTGCATAAAACCGTACTTAGCGCTGAACAAATGCTGGTTAGGATAATCAAAAGGGCAAAACTGATTAATGCAAAATGCAGGGAACCACTGAATAGTTTTATTAACATGCCTATCAATACTGTTACCCTTGAGCAATTTTGCAGTATTGATGATTATGATGTACTGATGGCAATAAAAGAATGGAGTAAAAATGATGATATTGTACTTTCAACCTTATGCCGGGGAATTCTTGACAGGCATTTGTTAAAAGTAATGTATTTTAAAGATCCGGTTGATCAAGATATGCTTAATAAAAAAGTAGCTGAAATAAGCAAAAAAATAAATATCAGCAAAGATGATGCAAATTGGCTTGCATTTAAAGGAGAAGCTGCCAGCAGTACTTATAATTTTGAAAATGAGCATATATATATACTGTTTAAAGACGGTAGTATAAAAGATATTTCAGAGGTAGACAACGCCCTTATAAATGAAAACCTTAGAGGCACGGTTAAAAAATATTACATTTGTTACCTGAGGTAGCTGTTAGTTATTAGCCATTAGCATGCAGTTTTCTGTATTTGCTAACAGCTAAAAGCTAAAAGTTGTTTTCTATAAGCTAAAAGCAAAAAAATATGCAATTCAGCGCAGCTCAAATAGCACAAATCATTAGTGGGAAAGTGGAAGGTAATGACAACATTGCTGTTTCATCTTTTGGTAAAATTGAAGAAGCGAATTCAAAACAACTGGCATTTTTAGCTAACCCTAAATATGAAGATTTTTTATACACCACCAATGCTTCAATCGTTATTGTTAATGAATCACTTGAATTAAAACAGCCATTAACAACAACACTGATCAGAGTGCCGGATGCTTACAGTGCCTTTGCTATACTACTGGATAAATACCAACAGATAAAAACACAACAACTTGTAGGTATTGAGGACCCAGTTTATATACACGCTACTGCAAAGACCGGAGAAAATGTTTTTATTGGAGCATTTGCTTATCTCGGAGAAAATGTAAAAGTTGGTAACGGAGCAAAAATATTTCCAAATGTTTACCTTGGTAATAATGTTACTGTTGACGAAAACAGCATCATTCATCCGGGAGTGATTATTTATCATGATTGCTCAGTAGGCAAAAATGTTGTCATTCATGCAGGAACGGTTATTGGCAGTGATGGTTTTGGTTATGCCCCACAAAGTGATGGCAGTCTTAAAAAAGTACCACAAATCGGAAATGTAGTGATAGAAGATTTTGTTGAAATAGGCGCTAATACTACCATTGACCGAGCAACCATAGGTAGTACTTTGATCAAAGCAGGTGCTAAACTTGATAACCTGCTTCAGATTGCACATAATGTAGAGATTGGAAACAACACCGTAATTGCAGCTCAAACAGGAGTAAGTGGCAGCACAAAAATTGGCAATAACGTAATGATAGGTGGCCAGGCCGGATTGGCCGGGCATATTCAAATAGCTGATGGAACGAAAATTAATGGCAAAAGTGGTGTAAGCAAATCAATAAAAACAATAAATTCTTCTGTTACAGGAACCCCTGCTATTGATTATGCAACATCTATGCGCTCTCAGGCTATTGCCCGTAATTTACCTGCACTTGAAAAACGTTTGGCTGATCTGGAAAAGCAGTTGGCAGAGATGTTAAATAAAAAATAACATATCCTATTTTATTTACTTGCTGGTAATTTTGCTTTTTTGAGCAATTAATATTTTTCAGTGAAACGTACCATTATTTTTTTACAATTATTTGTATTATTACTTTTTTCGGCATCTTCTTTTGCCCAGCAGATCGTGATTTCAGGAAAAGTTCAGGATGCGCATACCAAAGAGCCCATTGGATTTGCTTCTGTATATCTGGCTATAGCACGAAATGGCTCAGCTACAGACAGTTCCGGAAATTTTTCAATAACCATTAACCCTTCATCAAAAGACAGCCTGGTGATCAGTTTTGTTGGTTACAGTACATTCAAATTAGCGGTGTCCGCTATTGATACAAAAAAACCTCTTATCATTGAAATGGAAAGAGGCAAAAATAATAATGAGGTTGTAATAAAAACAAAAGTTAACAAAGGGCTCTTCTTATGGAAAAAGATCATGAGCAAAAAGAAATATTATGACAGGTACAATCTTCAAAACTTTGGTTATGAAAGTTATAATAAGCTGGAGGTAGACCTTAAAAATTTCAAAGTTGAAAAAGCGAAAAAGAATTTCATACTCAAATCTTTTTCTTTTGTTTTTGATAATATTGACAGTAGTTCAGAAAATGATCCCTTTTTGCCTGCATACCTGGTTGAAAGCTTAAGTGATTATTCATATCAGAAAAGTCCCAAAAAGTTTGCTGAAACGATCAAGGCAACACAAACTAAAGGTTTCAATAATGAAAGCATCAGTAAGTTACTGGGTGTAATGAATCAAAATGTAAGTATTTACAGCAATTTCATAAATATAATAGACAAAGAATATATCAGTCCGTTCAATGATAATGCAGATCAGTATTATAAATTTAATGTCCCCGATACACAAATATTGAACGGGCAGAAGATCTTTCATTTTACATTCAATCCAAAACGCCCGGGACAAAATACTTTTCGTGGAGATGCCTGGGTTTTTTCTAAAACATACCAGATACAAAAGATATCCATGTATGTAGGCAATGAAGCCAATATTAATTTTATAGACCGTCTCAGCATTTTTCAGGAATTTCAGGCAATAAATGATTCTATCTATTTTTTAACCCGTGATAAATTTTTTACAGATTTCCGGACCCTTGGGAAAAACTCTCTTACGCTGATCGGCAGAAAAACAACATCATATAAGGATATTATTATTAACAGTGATTCTATTACCAATGTATTTAAAAATCAGAAAATTGAAGAACTGGTTAAAATAAATACCGGAGTAAATAACTATTCTGATTCTGCCTGGAATGATCTTCGGCACGATACCCTTTCAACAAATGAAAAAGCGATATACAATACTATAGACAAATTAAATGCAATGCCCAAATTTCAGCGTCTAAAGAGAACACTTAAATTTTTGGTAACTGGTTATAAAGACATAGGTAATCTTGAAATTGGACCATGGTTCAATTGGATTAGCGGCAATCAATTGGAAGGGACACGTTTGCGTTTTGACCTTGGGACAAATACAGGTTTTCATAAAAATATTTATCTGCATGGTTACCTTGCTTATGGCACTTTAGATAAAAAATTTAAAGGATTGGCAGAAGCATATTGGATAGTAAAAAAAACTCCGAAACGAATCATGCTTCATGCTTTTTATAAAAATGATATTGACAATGGGATCAGCAAATATGGAGAAGTAAGTCAGGATAATATTTTTACAATAGCTATTCTCAAGCCAAATACAGGAAGGAGATTTGTGCAAGCGCAAGAGATCAAATTCAGTGTATTAAACGATTGGGGTAAAGGTTTTTCAACCGAATATTTTATTGTACACCGTAAATATGACCCTTTATTAAACGTACCACCTAAAAGTAGTTTTCCGGTTAGTTCAGGTGAATCTTTAACCAGTTTTGAAATAGCATTGAAACTTCGATTTGCTTATCTGGAAAGATTTATTGAAGGAGATTATTTTCGCTATTCAATAGGAACCCAATATCCTGTTGCAGAGTTAATGATAACGAAGGGGATCCCGGGTGTCTTCAAAAGTGCTTACGATTATTTTAAAATCAATGCTTCTGTAAAAGACAAAATGAAAATATCTCCCTTCGGCACTCTTTCTTATCAGGTAAGTGCCGGTAAAATATTTGGTTCATTGCCTTTTGCATTTTTGGAAATTCATCCGGGAAATGATCTTTATTATTTTAATAAATCAACCTTTAATCTTATGACAAGGTTTGAATATATGAGTGATAAATATGCCGGCATCAACATCGAACATAATATTGGTTCTGGCTTATTTAGATTTACCCCTATTACAAGAAAATTAAAATGGAGGCAATTTTGGAATATAAAAACAGTTTGGGGCTCTATTTCTAATGCCAATAGAAAAATAAACAGTGATACAAAATTCAAGTATCTTAATGGTGGTAATTATACTGAGTTCGGAACCGGTATAGACAATATATTTAAGGTTTTTCGGCTCGATTTTGTGTGGATGTTAAACCCTCCTTCCTATTTTCCAGATTATTCCAAATTCGGGATTTTTGGCAGCCTTCAATTTCAATTTTAAATTGATATAGTATTCATCGTTTATTCAAAAAAACCGAGTCCAGAAAAATCAAATATCTTTACCAAAATTTGAAATACAAGCATGGATAAAAATTTCAATGCCGATAAACAACATACGCTTGCCGCACCAATTAATATTTCGGGTACAGGCCTGCATACCGGTATCAATGTAGATATGGTATTAAGGCCTGCCAATCCTGGTTTTGGGTATCAATTTCAAAGAATAGACCTCCCCGGACAGCCTATTATTAAAGGCGATTGTGACCTGGTAACAGAAACATCCAGAGGAACAACCCTGGAAAAAGATGGTGCCAAAGTAAGCACCATTGAACACGTGCTTGCAGCACTGGTAGGGATGGGTGTAGATAACTGCCTGATAGAAATAAATGGCCCCGAAATCCCAATCATTGACGGAAGCAGTAGCCCATTTGTAGAGATCATTGAAAAAACTGGGGTACTGGAACAGGATGCAACAAAAGCATGGTATACTATTGATACCAATATTTCTTTTTATGATGAAAAGAAACGTGTTGAAATGACAGCACTTCCAGCAACTAATTATGAAATAACCACACTGATAGATTTTAACAGCCCCGTATTGGGTACCCAGCATGCCAGCTTAAAATCATTGAAAGATTTTAAAATAGAAATTGCTCCCTGCCGTACATTTTGTTTTTTGCATGAACTGGAAATGTTAATAGACAATAACCTCATCAAAGGCGGCGATATCAACAATGCGATTGTAATCGTTGATAAAGCAGTAACAGCAGAAGAAATGAGCCGTCTGGCAAAAGCTTTTGGTCGTAACAAAGTTGAAGTAAAAAGTGAAGGTTACCTGAATAATCTCGAACTACGTTTTCCTAATGAACCTGCCAGGCATAAATTACTGGATGTTGTAGGAGACCTTGCGTTGATCGGATATCCCATTAAAGCTCATATCATAGCAAACAGGCCCGGACATAGCAGCAATGTTGAGTTTGCAAAAAAAATAAAACAATACATTAAAAAAAATAAGCACACCAAAGGTATCCCTGTTTACGACCCAAATCAACCAGCAGTTTATTCACAACAGCAGATCGAAAAAACACTACCACACCGTTACCCTTTTTTATTGGTAGATAAGATCATTGAACTAACCGACAACTATATTGTAGGAATAAAGAATGTAACATTCAATGAATATTTTTTTCAGGGTCATTTTCCGGGTAATCCGGTTATGCCCGGAGTTTTACAAATTGAAGCACTGGCACAAACAGGAGGCATTTTATGTATCAATGCAATGCCGGAAGGCTCATATGATACTTATTTTTTGAAAGTAGATAACTGTAAATTTAAACAAAAAGTAGTACCTGGTGATACAATGATTCTGAAAATGGAACTAATAGAACCCATACGACGTGGCATTTGTGTAATGAGAGGAAATGTTTATGTAGGAAATAAACTTTGTACCGAAGGAGAATTTACTGCACAACTGGTTAAGAGAAATTAATAACTGTTTCTCTCCGGGATGTTCAAAAGCATTGATTTGATTATATTTGATTTCTTAACTAAATTAAAATCCCTCCAGGGATTCAGGGAATATGATTCATCCACACACATACATTCACCCTAATGCTAAACTGGCAAACAATGTAAAAATTGACCCGTTTAGTGTTATACATCAAAATGTAGAAATTGGAAAAGGTACCTGGATAGGCAGTAGTGTAACTATCATGGAAGGGGCACGTATTGGTAATAACTGCCGTATTTTTCCGGGTGCAGTAATTGCAGGTATTCCACAAGACCTGAAATACGAAGGTGAAAATACAACAGTTGAAATTGGGGATAATACAACCATTCGTGAGTTTGTAAGCATTAACCGGGGAAGCAAAGATAAATGGACCACCAAGGTTGGTGATAATTGCCTGATCATGGCTTATAGCCATATTGCACATGATTGTGTGGTAGGAAATAACTGCATTATGAGCAACAATACACAAATGGCAGGGCATGTAACATTAGGTGATCATGCAATCCTTGCAGGTATGTGTGCTATTCACCAGTTTGTACAGATCGGGCAGCATGCATTTGTTTCCGGAGGTTCTCTGGTAAGTAAAGATGTTCCTCCATATATTAAAGCAGGAAGAACGCCCTTAAGCTATGCAGGAGTAAATTCCGTTGGTTTAAAACGCAGGGGGTTTTCTCTTATCAAGATCAACCAAATACTTGACATTTACCGCATCATTTATAACAAGAATTTAAATACATCTCAGGCATTGAACTATATTGAAGAAGAGTTGCCTGCTACTGATGAACGAGATGAAATTGTAACATTTATCCGCGAAAGCGGCCGCGGCATAATCAAACGTTACACCAAAGGAAGTATGGAAGATGAATAAGACACCCCCTCCGCCCCCTGAAAGGGGAACTGGCTCCATGAGTATAGAAATCTTATTTGAAAATTGAACATTGAGAATTGTTTATTGAATATTTGTTTAACAAGCATTTGTAATCCTATTAAACTTCATTGGCGTCGCACACTTTTACAGCATAACTTTAATGAACACTATTACAAAAAATAAAAAACCAATTCGCTCTCTTTCTCCTTCGGAGAAGGGTTGGGATGTGGCTTATGCAAATCACACTAACCAATACCGGTAAAAGATATAACAGGGAATGGATATTCCGTCATGTTGATTATGAATTCAACACTGGAAAATCCTATGCCATAACCGGCCCAAATGGTTCAGGAAAGTCAACACTGTTGCAGGTTATAGCTGGGGCAATACAGCATAGTGAAGGCGATATTATATACAATGATACCAGATCCCGGATGCCGGATAATAAAAATTCCAGTCCGGTATCCGCTACCGACGCATACAAATACATCTCAATTGCCACTCCTTACCTCGAATTGATAGAAGAAATGACTGCAATAGAAATACTCAGATTTCATTCAACTTTTAAAAAACTAACGAAGACAATACCCGAAATACTTGCAGAATTAAGCCTGGAAAATGCTGCAAATAAACAGATCCGTTATTTCAGCAGTGGCATGAAACAAAGGTTAAAACTGGCACAGGCATTTTTCAGTATTGACCCGATTTTGTTATTGGATGAACCTACCACTAACCTCGATGCTGATGGTATTGAATTATATCACGAGCTTATCAATAAATATGCAAAAGGAAAACTGGTCATTGTAAGCAGCAATGATAAACAGGAATATAGTTTTTGTGAAGAAGTGATCTCGATAAGCAATTATAAATAAAAAGGAGCGGTCAAATGACCGTCCTTTTTATAAGAGTATTTTGTAAATTATTTTTTACCTTTTTTACCGCAAGGAATGAACATGGTAAATCCAACATTCCATGAAAATGCACCCCCTTTATTTGTATATTTTTCAGGGTCAGATGTATTGCTAGTGCCACCCGATGTATAAGTTGAAGTGACTGTTTCTTTGGATGAGTTAAACCTGTATCCAAGACCTGCATTGATCGCTACATTCTGAGACACAAAATGGTTTACACCCACCAGCGCTTCTCCGGAAATTGTATTTGGCTTCTTTGTGTAATTAGTTTTTGATGAATTACCGTTAAAAAGATTTTTTGACTCATCTTTACGAGACAGATCCAGGCTAACACCACCGCCGACCTGGCCATAAAAACGTGTTGTCACACTTTTTCCGAAATAATACCTTACAAAAGGCATCAGATCAAGAGTAGCTGCACTGTATTTTGATTCAGTGACCGTAATACCGCTTATAGGATCAACATTTTTACTTTTATTGGAATAAAAGTTAACACCAAGCGTAGTTCCTACAACCATATTTTTTGATAGAAAAAAACCAATCCTCGGAAAAATACCGACAGAAAATCCATTGTTCTTGTATTTATACCCTACGATACCGGAAGCAGCATCAGAATACTCAGATGTGTTGTTAAAAACGGTAAGACTTCCCAGGCCACCTTCAGCCAACATGCTTCCTTTGATAAATTGTGCATTTGTAACGGCAGGAGCTAATGTTAGCAAGAATGCTGCTGTTGTTAAAAGTAAAATTGCTTTTGTCTTCATAATAATAGTTTTTTTTAATGCTGTTTAAAAAAATAGGTTCCGTATTCTCAAATAAATATATTTTTTAATTCGATGGCGGAAAGGTAGGGTAATGCAGCAAAAAAATGCTTACTACAGGGCTTAATTTAAAGATTTAAGCTAAAAAAAGTTTATGCCTACTGGTTTTCAATGTGTTGCCGGGGCCAAAAAAAATTTCTTATTTTAACCCGATAGCTAAACTCATTACCTCCTGCTCGCAATGAGCAAATTCAGGTCAGTATATTTTAGGTCGAATCTTTCACTTAAATGAAAATTAGTAAGGCTTCCTTTAAACAAATAAATTCCGCTGCGGATATTTATTTTATACCAAACTACATTATCTATACCACCATCTTCGGCTGTTTCAAGCAACAATGGCATTAATACATTGCTGATGGCCTGTGAGGCAGTTCTGGCAAAACCACTGGGTATATTGGGTACACAATAATGTATCACATCATATTTTGTAAAGACCGGTTTTTTATGTGTTGTTACCATACTCGTTTCAAAACATCCGCCATGATCAATACTAACGTCCACGATCACTGTACCCGGCCTCATATTACTTACCATTTCTTCAGTAACAACAATAGGGGTACGCCCCACGGCACCACTCAAAGCACCAACGGCAACATCACAGGTCTTTAATTGCTTGGCTAAGATCTTTGGTTCAATAACAGATGTCCATAAACGCCCACCAATATTATTTTGTAAACGCTTAAGCCTGTAAATACTATTATCAAATATTTTCACACTGGCACCCATTGCCAATGCTGTTCTTGCTGCATATTCTCCTACAATTCCAGCCCCGATTATGATAACTTTTGTAGGAGGTATTCCACTGATACCGCCTACCAACACTCCTTTCCCGTTATTAGCATTACTCAGATATTGGCCAGCTATCAACATAACAGCACTTCCTGCAATTTCACTCATACTTCGAACAATTGGATTGTGTCCGCTGGCATCTTTCAGGTTTTCAAAACTCAGGGCTGTGATCCTTTTCTCCATCATTTTCTCCAGAATATTCTTCTTCATAACGGCAAGATGTATAGGAGAAATAACATATTGACCAGGCTTCAGATATTCGCAATCTTCTTCACTTACGGGGGCACTTTTCACTATAACATCACTTTCAAAGATGGTCTTTTTATCAAAGACTATTTTAGCACCCGCTTCACTATAATCCGTATCAGTATAATTTGCCCCAACACCTGCATTGGTCTCTATGTTTACGGTATGACCGTTAGCAATAATTACACTGACTGCATCCGGGGTAAGGGCTATTCTGTTCTCATTGAATGAATTTTCCTTTGGTATCCCAATATGCATTTCTTCACCCTTGGGTTTTACATCAAGGGTTTCTTCCAATGTTTCATATTTTAAAGAAGAAGATACAAAAGGTATTGATGTTGCCATAATTATTTTAAATAAATAACTGCCTTAAGTCAGGCTGGTACAAATTACAAATTTATTTGCAGCTTTCGCTCAATATGACTTAATGATTTTAAATAACAATGAACGGCATCAGAAGGGATAATCTTATCAGCTTTTTCCGGCCATTCAACCATACATAAGTTACCAGAGTAAAAGCAATCCTCTACACCCGCAGCAATTGCTTCCGTTTCATCTTTTAACCGATACAGGTCCAGGTGAAAAATAATATCTCCTGCCCCTGCTTTGTACTCATTTATAATAGAAAAAGTAGGGCTGCTTAAAACATCTGTTACGCTGAGTTCCCTGCATATAGTATGGATAAATGTTGTTTTGCCGGCACCCATTTCGCCGTGAAAAACAATCACTTTTTTATACCCGATACATGCCAGAAATGCTTTAGCTGCATCCGCTATTTCTGTTAATTTAAAATTTACATCCATGATGCAAAGATATTTTCATATTTAGTAAATAGTTAGGCATGCGATAAGATAATTTTGTACCATGGAAAAAGTTGAATGGAAGGTTGAAGGTATGGATTGTACAAATTGTGCATTGACCATAACCCGTTTCCTGCAAAAAGAGGGGCAAAAAGAAGTAAAGGTAAATTTCATTGGCGGCGATGTGAGTTTTGAAACAAATGGAAATATTCCTAAAGAACAAATTGCAAAAGGAATAGAAAGTCTCGGCTATCATGTTGTGAGCGAAAAACGAGAAACGAGAAACGAGAAACGAGCTGTCTTTTTCTCCAATCACCTCCAACGCTTTCTCTTTTGTCTTCCCTTCACACTTGTGCTAATGCTTCACATGCTACCATGGCATATTCATTTTTTGATGAATCCGTGGATTCAAATGGTAATATGTATGCCTGTTTTTATGGTAGGCATGGGTTATTTTGGCAAAAGCGCCGTTAAAAGTTTACGCCATGGAATTCCTAATATGAATGTCTTAATTACCATCGGAGCTGCTGCTGCATTTGTTTATAGTTTAATTGGCACACTTGGTAATTTTGGAATGGACTTTATTTTTTATGAAACAACAGCCACCATTATCACTTTGGTCTTTTTAGGAGAATGGGTGGAAAACAGATCTGTTGCTACTACTCAAAAAGAATTAAATAAACTAGCCGGACAACAAAAAGTAATGGCCAATATGATCGCCTTTGATGAGGAACATAAAGAACTGATCTTTCCGGTAGAAAACACACAATTACATGTGGGTGATCTTATCTTAATAAAAACCGGTGAACAGATTCCTATTGATTGTAAAATTTTATGGGGAGATGCATACGTAAATGAAGCACTGTTGACAGGAGAAAGTAAACCAATTCATAAACAAAAAAAAGATACGCTTATTGGTGGAAGCCATGTAACAGATGGAACAATAAAAGCTCAGGTTACTGCCATCGGAAAAGATACGGTACTAAGCAATATTTTAATGCTGGTTAATCAAGCACAAGGAGAAAAACCTCCCATACAACAACTGGCTGATAAGATCAGTGCCGTATTTGTTCCTGTTGTTATCGCCATTTCAATACTAACTTTTTTATTGAACTATTTTGCATTTGATATAAACGGCACTCATTCTTTAATGAGAAGCATTGCAGTATTGGTTATCAGTTGCCCATGTGCCATGGGATTGGCCACACCTGCTGCAATTGCTGTTGGACTGGGGCGTGGGGCAAAAAATGGCATCCTTTTCCGTAATGCAAAGAGCCTGGAGTTATTTAAAAATATTAAAACAGTTGTGTTTGATAAAACCGGAACATTAACAAAAGGAAATTTCGGTTTTACTGATTTTAGATCGTTGACTTTACCGGAAGCAGATTTTAAACAAATCATTTTTTCAATAGAAAAATATTCGAATCACCCGATCGCAAAAGCAGTTGTTGCATATTGGAAAACAAACAATATCATTCCATGGAAAAAAATAGAAGAAATAAAAGGGCTTGGGATGAAAGCGGAAGATCAGTCAGGAAATAGATATGAATTAGGTTCATATAAATTAGCGGCTAGTCATACAAGTGATGCTACCCATACTGCTTACTTGCTATTAAATAATAAACTGATCGGTTGGTTTGATATGGAGGACGAAATAAGAACAGAAGCTAAACAGGTAGTCAGTTACCTGCTTTCAAAAAATATCAAAACCATTTTATTAAGTGGTGATTCGTTTGAAAGAACTAAAAAAGTTGCCGATATATTGGGAATAGATAAAGTCTTTGCCGAAAAAACGCCCGAAGAAAAATTACAGCTCATTGAAAAACTGAATGACGAAGATCCGGTTGCAATGGTAGGCGATGGTATCAATGATGCCCCTGCTCTGGCTAAAGCAACTATTGGTATTTCCATGAGTGATGCCACGCAATTAGCCGTACAAACTTCCCAGGTTATTTTAATGAATAATGGCATTCAGCATTTACCCATGGCATTAGGTCTTGGTAAACATACTTATTATACGATCAAAGGAAATCTCTTCTGGGCGTTTATCTATAATATTGTTGCAATACCTGTTGCGGCGGCTGGCTTTTTGCATCCCGGTATTGCTGCATTGGCAATGGGTTTCAGCGATGTGGTATTGGCAATAAATTCCTTACGGTTAAATTACAGGAAAGTGGTTTAATTTCAACACACAATTTACGCTGTTGAACATTCATGAAATTCTAAAAAGATATTGGGGGTTTGATCAATTCCGTCCGTTACAGGAAGACATCATCAATGCAGTTATCAATAAGAAAGATGTACTTGCTTTGCTGCCAACCGGCGGAGGTAAATCAGTTTGCTTTCAAGTGCCGGCACTTGCCATGGAAGGGATATGTCTGGTAATAAGTCCATTGATTGCTTTGATGAAAGATCAAATAGAAAATCTCAATAAAAAAGGGATTCCTGCACTGGCAGTATATTCAGGCATGCATTTTTCGGACGTTAAAAAAACACTTCAAAATGCTGCTTTCGGTCACTACAAATTTCTATACGTTTCCCCGGAAAGATTAGAAACAGAATTATTTCTTGAATTTTTACCGGCAATAAAACCCTGCCTTATAGCAGTTGATGAGGCACATTGTATTTCACAATGGGGATATGATTTCAGGCCGCCCTATCTTCGAATTGCAAATGTAAGAGAACAATTGCCCGGCATCCCTGTAATTGCACTTACTGCATCTGCAACACTCCCTGTTCAAAATGATATTTGCGAAAAATTATCATTTAAAAAAGAACATATTCGATTTCAACAATCTTTTGCAAGGCCAAATCTTTCGTATAGCATTTTTGAACCATCATCCAAACAAATCAAACTTATTGAAATTCTAAAAAATGTACAAGGCTCTTCCATTGTATATTGCAAAAGCAGGAAGCAAACACAAAATGTTGCAGCGCTTTTAAAACAAAATAATATCACGGCAGATTTTTATCATGCAGGATTAAGTAATGAACAAAGAACAGTCCGGCAACAGAATTGGATAAGCAATAAAACAAGAACTATTGTCAGTACCAATGCATTTGGTATGGGAATAGATAAACCCGATGTTCGTGTTGTTGTACATTTTGATTTGCCAGATTGTGTCGAGAATTACTATCAGGAAGCAGGAAGAGCAGGAAGGGATGGAAAAAGAGCCTATGCCGTACTTTTATATAATTCCAAAGAGCCCACAGAATTGTTTAGTCAGTTGGATATACGTTTCCCCAATAAAGATGAAATAAAGAAAATGTATTCAGCCCTGTTGAATTATTTACAGGTCCCGGCAGGTAACGGAGAAGGATTAGGTTATGATTTTGATATTGCAAGATTTGCACAAAACTTTACATTTAATATCCTTCAGGCTACCTATGGAATTAAAGCATTATCACAAGAAGACCTGTTAAGCTATTCTGAAGTTTTTTTCAAACCTTCAACCATTGTTTTTACAACTTCCAAAAACGACTTACAGGAATTTGAAATGCAGCATCCTTCACTAGAGCAGGTAATAAAAGCATTATTACGCAGTTATGAAGGAATATTCGATTACCCCGCAACTATTTATGAATCAATGCTTGCCGGTTTTTTAAGAATCTCTATCGAAGAAACAAAGGCTAAGCTTAAAACCTTACATCAATACAATATCATAGAATACCAACCTCAGAATGATACACCTCAGATAATTCTTTTAAAAAACCGGATGTATTCGGATGATTTTAAAATAAATACAAAAGATCTCGAAATCCGAAAAGATAATTATAAAAAAAGAATTCAGGCCATTACTGATTATTTAAATGAAAAAAATATTTGCAGAAGTGTTATAATTGGAAATTATTTCAACGATAAAAAAATTCTCGCTTGTGGGATCTGTGATAATTGCATTCGTAACAAAATAGTTTCACTTACAACAGATGAATTCAAATTTATTTCAGACAACATTCTTGAATCGTTAAAAACAAGATCATTACGTCTGAATGAAATTGAAGAAAAATTAAAGCCAACAAATAGGAAGCATGTCCAAATAGTAATCAATTTCCTAAAAGCGGAAAATATTATTAAAGCTGATAAAGATGGAAATATTTTGCTGAGTTAGCAAAGTAAAAAAGAGACACTTATGTCATTAAAATGTAAAAAAAAGGGACCAAGATAGAAATCTAGTCCCGCTTTAAAATCCAATATCCTATGAAAAACCGAAACGAAGATAACGTGGAAAAGCTAACCAACCAACTATTTCTTAAGTTTTTTGAAAAAAGTTTGACCACCCTAACAAATAAACAATAAAACTATTTAACTGGATACCTAATATCAATAAGTAACTACAAATCAGCCGATTATTGATTCTACTTCTTTTTGTACTTATTATTTTTAAATAAATAGTTTGCCCCCTGATACCAGGCTATAGCTTCATTTTTTAAACGATCGGATACAATGATCTTTGCACTCAACCCCGAAAATAGAACAGTTTTATACATAACAACCTGCTTCTGAGGTGATAAAATAACCAACGTGTCATTTTTTATATACCCCATATCCTGATAAGTGCTTATAAATACCCTGTCATTTGATTCAGTTGTCTTATAGATATCATAACCCATAAAACGGCTTGTATAATTCAAATTCATTAAACCAAGAATGGTAGGGGCAAGATCGATCTGGCTGGTTAATCTTTTTTCCAATTTTGGAGTTACCAGCGATGGCCCATAAATAAGACAGGGAATATGATACCTGTTTGGCGGCAGGTCAGTTTTTCCGGCGCTCTTTGAACAATGATCAGCAACGATCACAAACAAAGTATTTTTAAACCAGGGCTTCGCTTTTGAATCGAGTAAAAATTTATTGATCGCATAATCCGTATACTTAACAGCCCCCTGCATGGATTGATAAATAGGGGAAATATCAATCCGGCCTTCAGGATATGTATATGGCCTGTGATTACTCACAGTCATAATATGATTGAAAAAAGGTTTGCCTCGTTTATAGGTTTTATCACATTCATCAATAGCAATATCAAAAGCGTCTTCATCTGCAACTCCCCAGGCCGTTTCATGATGAATTCTTTCTTTGGGAATATCACGTTTATCAATTACCTGGTAACCGTTATTGCTGAAGAAATAACCCATATTATCAAAAAAACTGTTGCCTCCATAAATATATTTCACTTCATACCCTTTATCTTTTAATACATTACCCATGCTGAACATATTTTCATTTCCGGGCCTTCTTACAATTGATTGTCCCGGTGTTGGTGGAATAGCCAGCGAAAGCGCTTCCAGACCCCTTACAGTGCGTGTACCTGATGCATAAAATTTTTCGAAAAACAAACTATGTGGTATTAATGAATCCATAAACGGTGTTACATTTTGAGTACTTCCAAAATATTTTAAATAATCGCCGCTTAAACTTTCAACACTGATCAGAACAATATTCCATCTATGTTCAGGACTATCACTGCTTATCTTTCTTTCAATACTTAAAGGATCATTTACAAAAACGGTTCCAGGTGTTTGTAACATGGTTCGTAAAATGCTGATATTCTTTTTATCGTCATTGACCAGGTAAAATTTATTGTAATCAATTTCATTATGCCAGAAGGCCGATCCAAATTCATAGACACCATTTCCTCCCAATTCATTTACATAATTATTTTCAGTAGTATTTTTTAACCGGTTGTTTACAAAAAAATACCCTGCAGCAGCAACAAGAAGGTAACCAAAAAAGAAAATAGTACGTTTGGCAAAACGCATGCTTACCGTTTGAGATGCAACGATCTTTTTTCTAAACAAAAACAATAGCAGTGCAGTTAAAACTAAAAAACCGGCCATGATCAAAGGGATATTGTATGATTCCCAAATATTACCCAACACTTCTGTTGTATAGATCAGATAGTCAACGGCAATAAAATTAAAACGTACATTAAATTCATCCCAAAATGCAATCTCGGCTCCTGCAGTAACAGATAATATCAAAATAATGAGGAAGAAAAAAATAAATAAAATGATACGGTTCCATTTTTTCCGGTACCAACTATCTTTCATCAGCCAGCAAAATAATGCTATTGGTATGCAGAAAAACAAACCTACAACCAGATCATAAAAAAAGCCAATTACAAATATCACTGCAACATTTAAAATGCCGGGTTCAAGATTTTTCCATGAAAAAAATAATAAGAAAAGACGTGTAAGAAAACTAAGTAAAGCTACTAAAGTCAATACTATAGCTAATGGTCCAAACCGATGTTGAAAAACTTGTCTCCATTTTATCATACGCTAAAGTTACGAACTGTTGCATTGTACCTAATGCATTTCATTAAAACCAGCTGGTCGATTTTTTTGTGCTTCTGCCTTTGCTTCTGCCACCTAAGCCAAGGGCGCCAAGCAAAGAACGCACTATCCCATTTCCTGCAGTACGCATCATACTTTTTACAATGGTATTATTGGTTACTTTTTCAAATGCAGATGGTTCGGGTTTACCTGTACCTTTTTTATTATCAGAACCTTCATTTTCAGCGGCAGTTTTTTCTGTTGCTTCTTCTAGTTTTGCAGTTAGTATTTCATACGCACTCTGGCTGTCAATCACCTGGTTATATTTTGCCACCAGCTTTGATTTTGTATTAATATCATTTATTTCAGCATCCGTTAGTATCTCCATCCGGCTTCGGGGTGAACATAACATCGTATGTGCAAGCGGGGTAGGAATTCCTTTTTCATTTAATAATGTTACCAAAGCTTCGCCAATTCCCAATTGTGTAATAAGGTCTTCTGTTTTATAGTATTCTGTTTCCGGATAATTTTCTGCCGTTTGCCTGATCATTTTTCTATCTGCTGCAGTAAATGCCCTCAATGCATGCTGGATCTTCAAACCTAACTGGCCCAGCACCGACGCAGGAATATCCATCGGATTCTGCGTACAAAAGAAAATACCAATACCTTTTGAACGAATAAGTTTAATGATCGTTTCAATCTGCTGCACCAGTTCTGAACTTGCTTCCTGAAAGATCAGGTGAGCCTCATCAATAAACATGATCAGTTTGGGTTTATCCAGATCACCTTCCTCCGGACAACTGGCATATAATTCTGCCAGCATCTGTAACATAAAAGAAGAAAATAGTTTTGGCTTGTCCTGTATGTCGGCTACTCTCAATACACTGATCATGCCTCTGCCTTCATTATTGATGCGCATGAGGTCATCCACTTCAAAACTTTTTTCTCCGAAAAATATGTCTGCGCCCTGTTGTTGTAATTCGATCACTTTACGCAATATAGTTCCGGTGGATGTTGTTGATATTTTACCATATAGTTTTTCCACGGCTGCCTTTCCTTCATCGCCGATATATTGTAAAACTTTTATAAAATCTTTCAGGTCAAGTAATGGTAATTGGTTGTCATCGCAAAATTTAAAAATTAATGCTACTACCCCACCTTGCGTATCATTCAGTCCAAGTATCTTACTCAAAAGAACCGGACCGAATTCGCTGACGGTTGCTCTTAAATGCACTCCGTTCTTTCCCGTTAAGCTTAATAATTCAGTTGGAAAAGCTGTTGGCGAATAGGTAAGTTTTAGTTTTTGATATCTGTCAGTTACTTTTTCATTTACAGACCCCATTGCAGCAATACCACTCAGGTCTCCTTTTATATCCATCATTAAAACAGGAACGCTTGCATCGCTCAAAAATTCACTGAGCATTTGCAGGGTTTTGGTTTTTCCTGTACCGGTTGCACCAGCAATCAATCCATGCCTGTTCATTGTTTTTAAAGGAAGAAAAATACCGGCATCAGCCATGACCTCTGTATCCAATATGGCAGTACCGATCTGTACTGATTCGCCTTTAAAAGTATAACCTGTTTTTATTGCCTGTATAAACTCTTCTTTTGAGGGCATATATTTAAATTTTCGGTAAGTTACTTAGCAAAACGTTTATTGCCAATTTTAGACAGGCTCTAATTTTCAACTCAAAGGCATGAACGAGCGAATAATTATAAAACCGTTCATTTTTAGGAAAAACTTAATTCGTGCATTCGTGATAAAATCAAATCATATAGCAAAATGTATACATAAATCTTTAGAAAGCTGTTTATACTATATTATTTTAGACCGGGAAGCTATCATAGTTTTTATATTCCAAAAGATTTTTAAACCAAAGCTTGTCCACAGTTGTTTATCTGCTAAAATCACCGTTTATCATTTAATTTTTATTTTTTTTCAATTACATCAATAACCTACTATTTTTGTCCACTCAAATATTAATTATGAAAAAAGGATTTTGTTATTTTTCTATTATGGCAATGGCCATATCTGCATCGGCACAAAAAGTTGCCTTTACTGAATACAAATTAAAAAATGGTTTACATGTTGTATTGCACGAGGATAAATCTGCTCCTGTAGTTGCAGTATCCGTAATGTACCATGTAGGCAGTAAGGATGAACAACCAAACCGGACAGGGTTTGCCCATTTTTTTGAACACCTTTTATTTGAGGGTTCAGATAATATTAAGCGTGGCGAATTTATGAAAATTGTCAGTAGCCAGGGCGGCCAAAACAATGCAAATACTACACAGGACCGTACTTTCTATTACGAACTCTTTCCATCAAACCAGTTGGCAACAGGCCTTTGGCTTGAAAGTGAAAGAATGTTGCATCCTGTTATTAATGAAATAGGTGTAAAAACCCAGAATGAAGTTGTAAAAGAAGAAAAAAGATTACGGGTAGATAATCAGCCTTATGGAAATTTTGTTTCTGAAATAATGAAGCGTGTATTTACAAAACACCCCTACAACTGGGTGCCTATCGGAAGCATGGCAGACCTCGATGCTGCTACTTTACAGGAATTCCTGGCCTTCAATAAAAAGTTTTATTCGCCAAGTAATTCTGTTTTGGTTATCGCCGGTGATATTGACATTCCAAAAACCAAAACGATGGTTGAAAGTTATTTCAGCGAAATACCTTCCGGAACGCCGGTTGTTAAAACAAAATTTGTTGAGAATCCGATCCAAAAAGAAATTATTGATACTGCCTATGATAATAACATACAGATCCCTGCTATCATGGCTGCGTATCGAATTCCTGGTATGACCAGTGAAGAATCCAAAGCTTTGGAAATGGCTTCTTCTGTATTAAGTACCGGAAACAGCAGCCGCATGTTCAAAAAAATGGTTGATGATAAAAAGAATTCTCTCCAGGTTGGTTCATTCAATTATGCTTTGGAAGATTATGGTATTTACATCTCTTATGCTTTACCTAATAACGATACTCCTTTAGATACTTTATTAAAAGATATGGATGAAGAAGTAGTAAAACTACAAACACAACTGATCAGTGAGCAGGAATTTACTAAGCTGCAAAACAGGTTTGAAAACGATTATCTTGATAATAACAACCGTATGCTGGGAGTTGCAGAGAATTTAGCAAATGGATATACCTTTTATAAGAATACCAATAACATCAATACCGAACTGGATAAGATCAGGAAAATAACAAGACAGGACATTCAGAATGTTGTAAAAAAATACCTGAATAAAAACCAAAGGGTGGTATTATATTATTTACCTAAAAAATAATCATTCGCTTTGGGGATTTAAACATTATTAATACTTCGAATAAAAAATAAAAAATGAAAAAAATAATTATAGTTGCACTGGGAATTATGTTACTGCAGAACACAGTTGCACAAACAAAAGTTGACCGTTCCAAAAAGCCAACAGCAGGGGCTTCACCGGTCATCTCACTAAAAGATCCGGTCATATTCAATATGCCAAACGGAATGACTGTTTTAGTGGTGGAAAATCACAAACTGCCAAAAGTACGGGCAAGTTTAAATATTGACTGGGCAATGGTTAAAGAAGGAAAGAAAGCCGGTGTAATGGACCTGATGGGTCAAATGCTGGGCGAAGGGACTACCTCAATGACAAAAGCTGATTTTGATGAATCAGTTGATTTTATTGGTGCCGATGTAAACCTGAGTTCAACAGGAGGAAATGTATCAGCTTTAACCAGGTATTTTGATAAAGCATTCATGTTGATGGCAGATGGTTTAAAAAATCCTGCTTTTCCTGAAGTGTCTTTTAAGAAACTGCAATCTCAAACTATAACCGGATTAAAATCAAATGAAAAAAGTACCAGTGCTATAGCCGCCAGGGTTAGTAATGCTTTAGCATATGGAAAAGAATCGGCCCAGGGAGAATTTACAACAGAAGAAAGTGTGAAAGGTCTCACATTGGCTGACATAAAAGAAGCTTATGCTAATTTTATCACACCTTCCCGTTCGTACCTGACCTTTGTTGGAGATATCACTCCGGATGCAGCTAAGAAATTAGCAGAAAATGCTTTTGGAAATTGGACCGGCAAAAAATTATCCTTACCTGCTATTCCAGATTCAAAAAATCCTGAGAAAACAGAAATAAATTTTGTTGATATGCCTACAGCCGTTCAGGGCGAATTAAGAGCAGGCAATTTGATAACCAACCCAATGAATGGTTCAGACTATCATTCACTTTTATTAGCCAATCATATATTGGGAGGAGGTTCCGATAGTAAATTATTCATGAATCTTCGTGAAAAACATGGGTTTACTTATGGCAGTTATTCAAGTGTTGGAAGCGGACGTTTTCAGAGTATATTTGGCACTTCTGCAGCTGTGCGCACGGATAAAGTGGACAGTGCGTTAGCAGAAATGGTAAGCGAAATACTTAATATGCGTGATGGCAATATCACAGACGAAGAATTAGCAACTGCAAAAGCGGTTTACAATGGCACATTTGCATTACGCATGGAAAATCCTGCCACTACAGCAAACTACGCTTCCAATATATTAATCAATGATCTACCTAAAGATTTTTATAGAACTTATTTACAAAAAATAAACAGTGTAACAAAAGAAGATATCAAGCGTGTATCAAAGAATTATTTTAATGAAAGTAATTCAAGAATTGTTATTGTTGGAAATGGAAGTAAGATATTACCAAACCTGGCCAGACTGGGTTATCCCATTAAAAAGTACGATAAGTTTGCAGATCCGGTTGTTGAAAAACCGGCTGATACTAAAGCAAATGAATCTGTAAAAACAACTGATAAGATCTCTGCATTCAATATCATAGACGATTATTTAAAAGCAATAGGCGGAAAAGAAGAAGCAAAAAAGGTAATCAGCTATTCTGCAACAATCAGTCTTGATATGATGGGAAGGTCTTTTACAGGTGTTGATAAAGCAATGAATCCTAACAAACGCATGACCGAATTGAAAATGGGAACCATGACTGTCATGAAATCAGTATTTGATGGTTTTAATGGCTTTCAACAACAAGGCCCTCAAAAAGTGGATATGTCCTTAGGTGAGATCAAAGAAGCTCAGGATGACAAAGCTGTGATTCCTCAGGTGAATTATATAGGCCCGGATTATAAAACAGAATACCTGGGTAGTGGTAAAATTGGAGATGAAGCAACTTACCGCTTAAAAGTAGTTATGCCAAGTGGAAGATTGTCAATACAAGAATATTCAACCAAATCGGGTTTGTTGTTAAAAGAAGAAACAACATCCAAACAAGGGGATGAAGATGCGCCAATGACTGTTGAATACAAAAATTATAAAAAAGCAGGAAATATCATGATGCCATATGAAATTACCCGTAATGCAGGCGGCCAGGAATTTACTTTGGTTTATTCTGATATTAAAATCAATGAAGGAGTAACAGAAGCTGATTTTAAATAAGATCGTTCTTATTCTAAAAAGCCATCCAAACAAATGGATGGCTTTTTAATTTCCCGAATTTATAAACGATTTTGTGAACCGGATCGTTTTCGAAATTAATACGATAGAGGGTTTTAATACCGAATATAAACAGTATTTAGTCCAAAGCAACTTTAGGTCGGTATAATACCATCTAAGATTTCCACATAGTCCTTTGGACTACTTAGTAAATCAAGATGGTATAACCCCTTATTTCATTCACATCCGGTTATTCATTGTAGTCGATGAAAACACCGGCCACGGCTTTTGCACTGGCTGATATTTTCAACTGATAGCAACAATTTGAAATGCCCCAATTCTAAAATGAAATTATTTAACAAAAAAATAGGCACTATATTAGCTAACTGAAAGATGAATTAATTTTATTTGTATTTAAAATAATAAGCCATGGACACAACCAAACCGAAAATATTACTTTGCGAAGATGACAACAATCTTGGTATGGTATTAAAGAATTACCTGGAACTGAATGATTATGATGTGATACTTGAAAGAGATGGCCGACTCGGATTAGCTGCATTTCAACGGGAGAAATTTGACATTTGTCTATTGGACGTTATGATGCCCAACATGGATGGATTTACTGTAGCAGAAGAAATAAGAGATATCAATCCTGATGTTCCTTTATTTTTCTTAAGCGCCAAAACAATGAAAGATGACATCATTCAGGGATATAAGCTCGGCGCCGATGATTATATCACAAAGCCATTTGACAGTGAAGTGCTGTTGCATAAAATAAAAGCCATTTTAAAACGTAATGAAGAATTACACCGGGAAGAAGTAAATGCAGAATTTGATCTTGGAAAATATCATTTCAACCCACGTTTAAGAGAATTGACTGTTAACGGTAAAGTACAAACGCTTTCTCCCAAAGAAAATGAATTATTAAAAATGCTTGCAGAGTATAAGAATGATCTTTTACCTAGAGAAGCTGCGTTGAAAAGGATCTGGGGCAGTGATACTTACTTCAATGGTCGTAGTATGGACGTTTATATTGCTAAACTCCGTAAATACCTGAAAGAAGACAGCAAACTTGAGATCGTGAACATTCACGGAAACGGATTCAGATTGGTAGAACAGGAATAAAAGCTATAAGCTGTTAGCCATAAGCAAAAAGCAAAAAAGCGATTGTAAATAAATTTTACAATCGCTTTTTTATTGGCACTTTGCAAAAACAATATTTACACCGCTTCCACTATTTTTGTATTTATTCTTATTTTAACACTGAGCTTTAGCTATCGGCTAATAGCTTATAGCTAACAGCTTTCCTCATTCTGAAAACAATGTTCCGCTAAGACCAATATTTCCCTGTTTTCTACCCAGGTGCTCATACGCTTTTGCAATTGCTTCCCTTCCTCTGGCGGTTCTTTGTAAAAACCCTTCTTTTATCAGAAATGGTTCATACACTTCTTCTAATGTACCCGGTTCTTCACCAACTGCAGTTGCTATGGTTGTTATACCAACCGGACCACCTTTAAATTTATCTATGATAGCTGAAAGGATACGGTTGTCCATATCATCAAGCCCATGCTGGTCTACATTCAATGCTTTTAAAGAATGTTCGGTAATATTCATATCGATAACCCCATTTCCAATCACCTGTGCAAAATCTCTTACCCTACGTAAAAGACCGTTAGCAATTCTTGGAGTTCCGCGGCTTCTTCGGGAAATTTCTGTAGCTGCATCACTGGTTATTTTTGTATTAAGAATTTTTGCACTCCTCAGTAAAATATTTTTCAACGTTTCCGAATCATAATATTCAAGCCTTGCCTTAATACCAAACCTTGATAACAATGGTGCAGTTAATAAACCACTTCTTGTAGTAGCTCCAATGAGAGTAAATGGATTTAAAGTAAGCTGCACACTTCTTGCATTGGGTCCACTATCGATCATAATATCGATTCGGTAATCTTCCATGGCAGCATATAGATATTCTTCAACCACGGTACTCAACCGGTGAATCTCATCAATGAATAAAACATCATTGGGTTCCAGGTTTGTAAGTAAACCGGCCAGATCTCCCGGTTTTTCAATCACGGGCCCCGAGGTTTCCTTGATCTTTACCCCCATTTCATTGGCAACAATCCTGGATAAGGTTGTCTTTCCTAAACCGGGAGGCCCATGAAACAATATGTGATCCAGCGCCTCCCCTCTTAACTTGGATGCTTTTATAAATATGCTGATGTTTTCTATTAGTTGGGGTTGTCCGCTAAATTCGTCTATCAGGGCAGGACGGATATTATTTTCGAATTCCTTATCCGCAGGTTGCAATAATTCCTTATTTGTATTTAAATTGGGATTGCCCATTCATTTCTTTTTTTCTACATTGTAAAACTAAACATTAATCGTTTATACAGGTTCAGGAAGTTTAAGATGTTCGGGAATGGTAAAACAATTTCTGATTATATAATATTTTAAACATTTGGAAATTATAAACCCTTTTTTTAATAATAAACTAATGATATGAAGATCGGAGTAATTGGTTCGGGCATTGTTGGCCGGGTGCTGGCAAGTGCATTTATTCAGGAAGGTAACAAGGTTATGCTTGGAAGCCGCAACCCTGCAAAAGAAGAAATGGTTCAATGGAAATCTGCAAATGAACAAGGGCTTACAGGTACATTTGAAGAAACGGCTGCTTTTGGAGAATTGATCGTTCTGGCAACAGAAGGGAAGGTTTGTATGTCGGTTATTGAACTTGCAGGAAAAATAAATTTTTCCGGAAAGATTGTAATAGATGCTACTAATCCAATAAGCGAAGCTCCGCCTGTAAATGGAATCCTAAGTTTTTTTACAACCCTGAATGAATCGCTGATGGAACGTTTACAAAATGCTTTACCAGAAGCAAAATTTGTAAAAGCTTTTAACTCTGTTGGTAGTGCTTTGATGTATAAACCGGATCTCAATGGCCAGCAACCTACCATGTTTATTTGTGGAAATGATACAAAAGCAAAGGCAGTTGTAACCGGTATTTTACAACAATTTGGTTGGGAAACCGAAGATATGGGTCTAGTTGATGCTGCCAGAGCAATTGAACCATTGTGTATATTATGGTGTATCCCTGGCTTTTTAAGAAATAACTGGACGCATGCTTTTAAGCTATTAAAAAAATAATGCATTTAAATATGCAACAATATAGAACCTTTTACAACAGCATTTCACCATTAATCAAATCAATATTCAATTATCCTTTTAAGGAGTATATTTTTACCGGATATGTTTAAGAAAATTTCAAGATATTGGTGGTGCCAGATCATGGGTTGGGCAATTAATATTGCAATTAGTATATTTTTTGTTTCAACTTTTGGCCAATCAGACAAATTATATTTTACAAGCCTTATATTAACTTGCTTAAGCGGCCTCGTGATCACTCATATCATGCGACTAAATATCCATTACCTGAAAATACTGGATAAGACATTGAAAAAACAGATTTTCGCTTTTATATTTATTACTATCATATTTTCAATATTATTTGGTTTTATTTCAGAATCTATAGATCGATTAATAAAATACAACCCCGAAAGGTTGCAGAAATTCAGTAGTTGGGAAAGATTGTTCCTAAGTAGTTTCAATGCCATGTGGCTGATACTGTTCTGGAATATGATATACTTTATTTATCATTATATTGAACGTAACCGCAAGCAGGAACTGGACACTTTCAGGTTAGAAGCAATGGTTAAGTCGCTTGAATTACAAACCATTAAATCTCATATAAATCCACATTTTATTTTTAATGCTCTGAATAGTATCAGGGCATTGGTTGATGAAAACCCTGAACGGGCAAGAACGGCTATCACTGAATTAAGTAATATTCTTCGCAGCAGCATGCAAGCTGAAAAAATGGAAACAGTTCCTTTAATGCAGGAACTTAATATTGTGAAAGATTACCTGGCACTCGAACACATGCGCTTTGAAGAAAGGTTACAGATAGAAATGGATATTGATGAAGATACACTTAACCAGCCTATCCCTCCCATGATGCTTCAAACCCTGGTGGAAAATGCAATAAAACATGGTATCAGCAAACACATCAATGGCGGTTTGATACGTATCGTTTCAGATTTCAAAGATAACCATCATGAACTGGTTGTTCAGAACTCAGGTAAATTAAACGGCTATACTATTAAAAACGATGATGGTTTTGGTATCAGAAGTACACAAGACAGGTTAAATCTTTTATACCAGGGGAAAGCAAATTTTTCCATAATTGAAATTGATGGCATGGTAGAATCAAGAATAATAATGCCTGTAGCAACCATATTATAATTTTAAAAAAATATAACATGCACAAAGCACTGATCATAGATGATGAAAGACTTGCCAGAAACGAGTTGAAAAAATTATTACAGGATTTCCCGGAAGTGGAAGTAATTGGTGAAGCAGCTAATGCAAATGAAGGGATAGAAAAAATTGAAAGTCTTTCTCCGGATCTGATATTTTTAGATATTCAGATGCCGGGCAAAACAGGATTTGATATGTTGCTTGAACTGGAAAGGGCTCCACATGTTATTTTTACAACTGCTTACGATGAATTTGCATTGAAAGCATTTGAAGTAAATGCATTGGATTATCTGATGAAGCCGGTTGAACCAAAACGTTTAGCTGATGCTTTACACAAATTACAGCAAGCGGAAGAAAAGGAAATGGTGGCATCACTGGCTGGTGTTAATCGGGGTATGTTGAGCGAAACGGATCAGGTTTTTGTAAAAGACGGGGAAAGATGTTGGTTTGTGAAATTATCAGATGTGCGTTTATTCGAAAGTGTTGGAAATTATGCTAAAGTATTTTTTGCAGGTAACAAACCATTGATTCTAAAATCTTTGAATGCACTGGAAGAAAGGCTTGATGAAAAAGTTTTCTTCAGGGCCAATCGAAAACATATAGTAAATCTCAGGATGATCGATAAGGTTGAACCTTATTTCAATGGTGGCCTTTTACTTGACCTGAAAGGTGGCGAAAAAATTGAAGTGAGCCGAAGGCAGGCTGTGAAGTTTAAAGAAATGATGAGCCTTTGATGAATGAATGATTTTATAATGAATAATTGATAATTGATGAGGATATTTATTTTAGTTCATGTGTTGCTTTTGAGCAACACTTTTTCTTTTGCACAGTCAATTGACAAGTTTATTAATACTCTTGAAACTGAACGAATTGTAAGAACATTGGCATCAGATGAAATGCAGGGTAGAAAAACCTTTTCTCCGGGTAGTGATAAAGCTGCTGGGTTTATTGCAACTGAGTTTGCTAAAAGTAAGCTGTTATTTTTCGGAAATAACTCATCATATTTTCAGGAAATTATCATGACAAAAGCAAAACCATTAGAATTAAACGGTTTGCTTGATGGAGATTCATTGAATGCCGGTAATGTTGTTGCCAATACCACTGCGGGAGAGATTACTATTCATTCTTTAAAAGACTACGAAATGATCATCGTAAAAAAAGATGATGATTTTAATAAAACAGTATTTCCATTATTTGAAAAAGAAAAAAATGTACTGATATTGTTGGATACTGCTCACAACAAACGCTTTAAAGGGTTGCAGCGCTTTGTTGGTAATGCCAAATTTCCATCTATTTACTCTCAGGTTTTCATATTAACATCAAATTTAAATCCTGTTTCTTTTTCACTTCATATTATAAATCAATTGACCGAACAGAAGTTGAAGAACGTTGTAGGCGTTTTACCAGGGAAAAAAACAGCTGCCGGACAAAAAGGAAAAAAAGGTGAACATGTAATTTTTTCGGGGCATTATGATCATTTGGGAATTGGTAAACCAAATAAAGAACAAGACAGTATTTATAACGGAGCAAATGATGATGCCGCAGGTATTACTGCTGTGATCATGCTGGCAAAATATTTTAGTGAAATAGAAAATAATGAACGAAGCATTATTTTTGTTGCATTTACAGCAGAAGAGATCGGTGGCTTTGGAAGCCGATATTTCAGCAAACAAATAGATGCATCTAAAGTTGCGGCTATGTTCAATATAGAAATGATAGGCACAGAAAGTAAATGGGGAATGAACAGTGCTTATATTACCGGTTATGAAAAATCTGATTTTGGAAAAATATTGCAGAATAATTTAGCCGGTACCAATTTTCATTTTGAACCGGATCCATACCCAAAACAAAATTTATTTTACAGGTCGGATAATGCAACTCTGGCTGAATTGGGTGTGCCTGCTCATACCATCAGTACTTCAAAAATGGATGACGAAAAATATTATCATACCCAGGAAGATGAGATTGAAACACTTGACATGAACAATATGACGGAGATCATTAAAGCCATTGCTATCAGCAGTAAAACAATTGTCAGTGGAAAAGATACTCCAACGAGGGTGGAGAAAGAAAAATAATTTCAAGGATAGTATTTTCAATAAACCTCACATATGCCACCTATATTTTACATCCAGCTTTAAAACCCAATCCACATCGTTAATCCGTTGTAAAAGGTGTTTTGGGAATCGCCTGTGTCTTTCACAAAATTGCCTGCTACAAAATAATAGGTTTCGTTTGATAACTTTAGGTGTCTATTGATTTCATATTCTAATTTTAGTCCGCTTTGCCAACCAATAAAGCGATTTTTACTGTTGTTTGAGGCTCTTAACAAGGCTTTTGATCCGCCATACAAACCGTCATTTACTTGGGCTCTCCAATAAAAGTCAGCCTCGGTTGTTGCACACAATTTTTTCGTCAATTGTAGCTTAACAGAAGGGTGAATGTCAAACATATTCATCGCTGCTACCTGGGTAATCAAACCAAAATAAGCAGGATTGTTAAAATATGGATTGAATGTTCCCAGTATATCATCGCCACTATTTTTATCGCCAGACATATAGTCTAATTTTGCACCTAAGTCGGGTTTAAATTTTGTATTGATTAGGTTATAATGCCAGTCGCCTTCAATAGAAAAGGCGCTAATGTTTTTAACGCCAAATTTTCCGAATTGGTAGTTGAGTTCCGTATTGTATTTGAATCGTTTACCTAAATTTCCCCAACGTCTCAAGCCAATTGTATGGCGAGTTTCAGGTCTACTTCCCTCATTATATTTTACTATTTTGGCATTAAATCCGATATAATAAACGGAGGAATTTCCTAAATATTTTTCCGTTTTTGCATTCATTCCCATTCCCCAAGTGTAAGGAGCATCGGCTGCATTATTGTCAAAAAATCCATCGGGGACTTTTACTTCTCTTCCAAAAAAAAGATTAGACTTATGCCTTTCGCCTTCTAACATTACAAGAGCCATGTCAAAACTTCGTCGGCTATTTGGACCATCTCTAAAAGCCATCAAACGCCCAGAACCTAATAATAATTCTTGTCTTCCAACCCTTATTTTCAGGGTTGTTGATTGTATTGGAATGTTAAATTCTACAAAGGCCTGATGCAAATCCAAATGGTCGGATTGTATATAAACGGGTTCGTTTAACGATACCAAACCGTGTGTGAGCTGTCCAAAAATACGAAAACGTTTCCCTACATATAAATCGGTGTGAAACATGATTCTTTGAGAATAAAAACTCTCGTCTCCGGTAGCTTTGTTGCTCCAGTTTTTATTGTCGGTATGTTCCCATCTGGGTCTAAATTCGCCACCCAAAGTCAAATAAATAGTTTTGTTTTTATTTAATGGAACGGCTTTTATTTGATTGAAGAATGAAGCGTTACGAAGGCTGTCATTTTGTAATAAAATGCTATAATTCTCCTCGGCTGCTAATGCTTTGATGGGCGGCAGATTTTGTGCTTTTGCTGAAAATAGCATTAAAAATAAAATTATTATACCGAATACCTTTTCCCTCATTTTAGGGTAAATTTTAATGTGAAATCTTTTTGCTTTTTTTGTTTGAAATCTCCAGGTTTATAATCAAATATTTGATTGATAGAGTTAGCAGAAATATCTTCTAAAATTGGATTTGCAATGATTTTATAATTTCCTTTTTCCCATTTTAGATCGGGTATAAAAAACCATTCTTGTTCGTGTTTTTTTAGTACAATTTCTCCTTTAATTTGTTTCTCATTTAGAAATATTTTGATTAATGTTTGTGCAGAAATATGGTTTATTTTATCGTTAAATTGAAGGATGAAAACCTCTTTGGTATTTGCTTTTGGAAGATGTATTTTCCATAATTTTATATTGGGAGGAGTTTTATCTTCCTTTATGGCTAAAAATTTTTTTGTAAAACTGCGAGCTAATTTTTGGTCATTAAAATCCATCAATAAACTATCAATCGTTAGGGTGTATTTTTTGCCTTCGTCAAAGGCTTTGCCCATTTTGTAGTTTGCCAACAAGCCCAATTTTACTCTTCCAGGATCTACAATTAATGTAATTTCGGTACGCTTTTCATTCCATAATTCGAATTGATTTTCAAAGAAAACACCAGTGATGTTTTTGCCTTCTTCTGTGCTTAATTTAATATGTTTTAAAATATCCATTTCTTGCATGGGTGCCGAAAATTGAATATAAAACCGAAGGATATTTAAAGGAATTGAATCGGTAGTTGGATAAACATTAAGAATTTTTGGTTTGTTTACTTGCCCAAAAATTGCAGTAAATGAACATAAAAGCAAAAAACAACAGTAACGTTTTTTCATTTTGCAATTATATTTTTGTCTCTATTCTAGTATCAGGTAAAAACCAAACCATTCCAACACACATATAACAAATTATTGATAAATAAGGATTTATACATACAATACCTATTCCTACAACATATATAGCAAGCGATGTGTACTCTTTTTTGTGAGAACCAATCATTTTATGAATGGCAGCAGATTTTTTATGATTTTTAAGAATTAGGCATTTTAGTAATAGGAAACTAATACCACTCATCAGAAATACAAATCCATAAAGAGCTACAGGCATTGACTCCATGTGATTCTCACCTATCCATGATGTAGTAAAGGGAATTAAAGAGAGCCAAAATAAAAGATGTAAATTAGCCCAAAGTATTTTTCCATTTACAGTTTCAGTAATTTGAAAGAGGTGATGATGGCTATTCCAATAAATTCCTACATATATAAAACTTACTAAATAGCTGATAAAAATGGGTACTATTGAAAGTAATCCCACTAAACTTGTTTCATTGGGTGGTTTTAATTCTAATACCATTATAGTAATAATGATAGCTAAAACACCATCACTGAATGCTTCTAATCTTGATGTTTTCATTTTCATTTTATCTAGTAATTAATTCATTTAAAAAATCCTATATGTTATAGAATAGTATCAAAAAATAAAACTATAACTTCTATTATTACAATAGAGTTATAGTTTTATTATTAAATGATTTCTAAGGTTTCACAAACTTATCTTTCCCTAAATCTTGTATCATCATATTTTGAAATCCTTTCATTTGCAACTGTTGCCCTTCGTATTTATAAGTAGGTTGGTCGTATTCTGATAAAAATTCATCTAATCGTAAATACATATTTTTTAAGAAAGAAATCAACTCTAAACTTCCAGTTTCATCATTTCTTCTC
>JANOPU010000062.1:0-3466 GCA_031422055.1 Ferruginibacter sp. | reverse complement strand
CCAATACGCTTATACTTACTTACTTTAATAACCAGGGTGTGCAAGCTCCGGTGCCGGCAGGAGTTGTTTGGGCCACTTCAAATGCCACTTTGGCCACCGTAAATCAACAAGGATTAGTTATGGGCATAGCAGCAGGCACTCCTATAATAACGGCAACATTAAATAGCATAATGGCCAATTTTACAATAACAGTAACTAATTCATTAGAGCGGCTTGAGATTTCGCCGGGCAGTGCTAATATTATGACAAGCAATACGGCTACTTTCACATTAACCTATTTTAATGGCTCTGGTATTCAAGCTCCTGTACCACCAGGTATTGTATGGAGTAGCAATAGTAATGCTATAGCCACCGTAAATTCAACAGGTATAGTAACAGGAATGGCTGCAGGACAAACTACTATAAGTGCCACACTGAATGCCACCATTTTTACAACGGCAAGTGTCACTGTTACAGCAAATAATACCTTAGCTACTATTACTTTATCCCCATCAAACGAGATTGAATTGGCACTAAATCAAAGTGCTACGATAACAGCGGTTGGTAAAGATGGTAGTGGAAATGTAATACCAGGTTTAGTATTTAATTGGGCTACATTAAATTCATCCTTAGTTAGTATAAATAATGGACAAGTAACAGGTGTAGGATATGGAACTACCAATGTTACAGCGTCTGCTTCTTCCATTACAAGCCCGCCTTTAATGGTGCAAGTGTTTCGTGGCAACCCATTTAATGGAGCATTTGGAAGTATGGGAACTGCAAAACTTAAAATTGTAAATGGAGTATTGAGGTTAGAAACAAGTGCCAATTTTTCGGTAAGTACCGGAGCCCCGGATTTACGTATTTACTTATCAAATGCCACAAATACTATTAATGGTGCTGTTGAAGTGGCAACATTAAATTTACGTTCAGGTGCACAGTCCTGGGCAGTGCCTTTATTAAATCCTGTAGGTCAGCCTATAACCATAACATCATATTCTCATGTATTGGTATGGTGCAGGCAGTTTGGAGGTAATTATGGGCATGTAGTTCTTCCTTAGCATTAAAAAATAATTTCTTACTTTTTTGTCGCTGCTGTATTTGTTCAGCTGGTTTGTTGCATCCACTGGCGCAGGTGTTCCTACCTAAATGCTAAGTATTTTTAAAAAGTGCCGATGGGATTACTTGCGATAGAAGGGTAAACGCTGTATTTAAGTATACTGCAGATACAGTAATATTTTCATTCGAAAACAAAAAATTGCTACTTTTAAAAAAGTAACTGTAATTCTCATTTGGTGGTCCCGCCAAGAATCCAATTCCTTCTTTTAGATTCTTTCAATTATTCCCATATTTATAAGCTTTAATTCAATACTGTAAAGCATTTCAGAATAGAATTAAAAAGTAAAAGAAAGTAAAAGAATGGAAGAAATATCCCTGGAAAAAACTTTGTGCTACTTTCTGCCTTAGTGCATTTATGGCCAAAAAGAAAATAATCCTTTACCGGAAATATTCCCACAAAAAATCTATACGAACTTTATCTGCCTGGCCAACTCCCTGAAATAACCGGCAGACCAGATATCCAATACTTTGTCATCACGAATAAAGCGAATAATATCTTCACGTATATTATTGAATGAAACTGCTGATATCTTATCATTCAGTAATTTCATAAACTGTTCCTGGGTAATTGTATTTTCCTTCCAGTCGCCACTATCTTTTGCTCTACTCATAAAATGGTCAAGATTTAATAAGGCTCCTTTTTTTATATACCATTCCATATCATACCAATCCCTTCCTTTAACCCGGGTTTTCCATTTTCGAAATAGGAGTGCATGCATTTTACCTGCAAACAAATCCGGTTCTGTGAAACACTTTACATAAAAAGAAAATGGTTTCAATAAAAGTTTCTCTTCAGTTTTAAAACCGAGTGGAGGTTTAGTATCTACTTCAAGCTTGATCTTAATATTAGGCCGCATTCCCAGGCCTTCCTGCGGTATTACATCTTCAAGTATTAATTCCTTCCAAACTGTATCAGATTTTAGAAAGGCAGAATCAATATTATTTTGATTGCTCTTCACTTTTTCCTGTACACTAACCTTAATGCCTAATGCATTAAATTCAGTTACTATTCCTTGCAGGTAGGGCTCCAATGAAAAATCAGGATCCACCTCCAGTAAAGAGAAATCCAGGTCTTCGGAAAATCTGTCAAGCTCGTAAAAAACCCGCAATGCAGTGCCTCCGTAAAAAGCTGCTTTCTCGAAAAATCCACTTCTTTGTAATCCAGCCAATGCAATTTCCTGCATGATCTCTCGTAAAGCTTGTTCTGCTTCTTCCTTTGTTTTGGGTTTATATTCCTCCAGCCATTGTTTTATCATAGTTCCTTTAATGTTTTTACCAGCATGTTAAGACTTACTTTTTTAGGTGCATCGATTACCCATTTACTGATCTCTTTACCATTCAAATACCTCAACATATCTTTTTCCATCCGGAAATCATCTATGAGTAATTCCATGGTTTGTTTTGAACTGCGAAGTAAAAGCCCGGCAGTGCTGATTATTTTATCGCATAGCGCTTTTTCAGGTGAAGCTATTAATACCACCTGCTTTTTTGTTAATTCCAGCCTTTGAATTCCAAAAGAATAATAGGGTAATGGAATACGTGTATAGCTGAACCTACCCACCGGTGTTTTATATATTTTGCTTCCTTGTGTTGTCATTGAACTTATCTCATAAACCCTTTCAGGAATTAAGCCCCAATGTGAAAGTGCAGTTTCCATGGAAACATAACTGGGCCCAAAAAGATGGTTGGCTAGCAGAAAAGATTCGGGCTTGGCTATATTGATATTGGAACCTGGAATATAGATCCCTCTTTTAACCGGTATTAAATCAGCTTTCTTTACAAGTTCATTTATCTTGTCATACGGCCTTTTGTATTCTTTGAGTAAATCAAAGAGTATCTGTTTAGTTATTGGCTGTTCTGCATAATGTCGTATCGATTCACGGAAATCCATTTATGTAATATTTTTACTTATTTATCGGATATTTTCCGAAATATACAACAATTATTGACAACAATATGTAAATTAATAAACTATTTATCGGAATAATTCCGATAAATAACGTAATATTTAACAAATTCGGTTTAGGTCAAATTGGAAAACTTAAAATCCTGGATAATTTTACTCAATACATTGAGTAAATTGTAAAACTGGCTTTAAGGCAATCATTTACAGGCATTTACATATGCATAATACATAGGGTGAATTGTGGTGGTCCCGCCAAGAATCGAACTTGGATCTAAAGTTTAGGAAACTTCTATTCTATCCCCGTCCGAACGGCGTTCAGCCGGGCGGGCATTGAACTATGGGATCCGTTTTTTTAAATACCTTCTTCCTGCGGATGATTTAAAATATTTCTCTCTGGCAATTGCCTGCTCCTCGACCTCAAATTCTTCCTTATAAATTAATTTAAAAGGAATAAAAGGTCTG
>JANOPU010000061.1:0-3368 GCA_031422055.1 Ferruginibacter sp. | reverse complement strand
GTAACAGGAATGATCTTCGGTAGGTCCAGGCCATCAACCCCGGGAATAAGTATTTTGGGAAGTTCTTCTTTTAAAGTGATCGGTTCACCTGCCTGAACGATGTTATTATTAATAACAGTTATGGTTGGATTGCCCGCTTTTATTATAACGGGATCACCTGCAGGAAAAGTTTCTACCAGTGGCATACTGTCAGCTGGAATAATGGAAGCCTTGGCTTCTATTACAATTGGTTTCATTATTTCGGCAGCATCCGTTACTTTTTTCTTTTCCTGGTTGCATGAAAAAAATGATAAAGAAACAATGCCAATTAATAAAAAAATATATAGCCGCTTGTGAAGCATTCGCAGTTGATTGTTTGGGGAAGATAACAACTTTTGGGAAGAATAAAAATTGAAGTGCTATGCAATTCCTGATCAAATACTATTAGTAATAATTATTCTTAAAGTTAACTCAATTGATTCCAGGAACTAAATAATTCTATCAGATACATAACGTGAAGGCACAGGTCAAGCTGCCTGTGACAGATCTATTTTTTCACGATCTCATCCAATAACCGCATTGCTTCTGCTCCTTCCTCACCACTGCATGGGTTTGATCCTTCTCCTAAAAAATACTGCACTGTTCTTTCGATCATGGGTTGTTGTACATGTTGTAATGCATCATAAGAATAAACGGAAGAACCTTCTTGTGTTGTTATTGTAAATTTTTTGTTGTTAAAAACACTGAAATGGATATTGCCTTCAGAACCGATTATTTCACAATGGTCTGTTGACAGCTCTTCTGCTGCATTAAAACACCAGGTACCGTTAAAAATGATGTTGTTCTCAAATAGCATCGTTCCTGTTACCATATCATCGGCAGCATACATACCTGCCTGGCTAACTGCTATGCCGGTAACTTTTTTTACCGGCCCAAAAAAATAAACCATCAGGTCAAGCTGGTGCGGTGCAAGGTCGTGAAAGATCCCGCCACCCGAAATTGCAGGGTCAACCCTCCAGGCTTTACCGGGTATTGCCAGGTCGGCTTTACTATATCCCGGCCTGTAAAATTCCATACGGGCAAGCCTTATTTCGCCAATGGCCTTATCAATGATGAGTTGTTTTATTTTATTGAAAAAGGGCTGTGCTCTCCGGTAATGTGCTACCACCAGTTTCACATTTCTTTCGTTGGCTGTTTTAGCCATATTATATGCAGCAGGATAATTCAGGGCCATAGGTTTTTCAACATAAACATGTTTACCAGCATGCATAGCCGCTATGCTCAATGATTCATGAGAAGATGGTGGTGTGGCAATATAGATCGCATTTACTTCCGGGTCATTGATGAGTTTATCAGCATCATCATACCAGCGAGGAACATTATGACGTTTGGCATAATCTTTTGCTTTGGCTGCATCCCTGCGCATAACGGCAACCAATGATGAGTTTTTTACTTTATTAAAAGCAGGGCCGCTTTTTATTTCAGTCACATCGCCGCAACCAATGATACCCCAGTTGATCTTTTTCAAATGGCTGATTGAATCCATAATTGAAATTATTTTTCAGAGAACCATTCATTGTGCTGTTCCTGCACACGGATAAATGTAGTTCGTTTTGTTAATTCCTTTAAGAATGAAGCACCCACATACGTGCAGGCTGAGCGAATGCCACCAAGAATGTCCAGTATGGTTTCATTCACCGGCCCACGAAAAGGCAATTTAATGGTCTTGCCTTCAGATGCCCTGTATTCGGCTATTCCACCGGCATATTTATTCATGGCCGTTTCGGAACTCATGCCATAAAATAATTTAAATTCTTTTCCCTGTTCATCTTTTACCAGTTCTCCCCCGCTCTCTGTATGGCCTGCAAGCATACCGCCCAGCATGACAAAATCTGCACCGCCGCCAAAAGCTTTGGCTACATCTCCGGGCACTTTACAACCACCATCGGAAATGATATGTCCTCCCAGGCCGTGAGCAGCATCTGCACATTCAATGATGGCCGACAATTGCGGGTAGCCCACACCGGTTTTAACGCGGGTGGTGCAAACAGAACCCGGGCCAATTCCAACTTTTATGATATCGGCACCAGCCAGTAATAGTTCTTCCACCATTTCGCCGGTGACAACATTGCCGGCAATGATTATTTTATCGGGATAATTTTCTCTTGCCTTTTTTACAAATTCAACAAATTGTTCCGAGTAGCCATTGGCAACATCTATACAAATAAAACGGAGTGTAGGACAGACCTGAATGATCTGTTGCAGTTTTTTGGCATCCTCTTTTGAAGTGCCGGTACTTAAACATATATAATTCACTATTTCAACGGGTGAAGATCCAATAAAATGTTTCCACTCTTCAACACTGTAATGCTTGTGTATGGCTGTAATGAGCTGATGTTTTGCCAGCACATGGGCCATTTCAAAAGTTCCAACGGTATCCATATTGGCTGCAATAATGGGAATCCCTTCCCAATCATTTTTACCGTGCCTGAAATGTAATTTTCTTATGAGTGATACTTCTGCACGTGATTTAAGTGTGGAACGTTTCGGGCGGATCATTACATCTTTAAAGCCCAGTTTAATGTCGGATTCAATACGCATGCGATCAGTTTTTTGAATGTGGAAGTTAAGTAAAACATGATTGTATTGAGATAAGATTTTTCAACAAATAAGATACTTCCTATTACAAAGACAAGGTATAAGCCATAAACAATCACCAGGATAGCTATGGAAGTTAATCCGAATAAAAAGACCGAAATAATTCCGGTACAGGATTGATGATACTTAATACGCAGTTAAGGAAACCTAAAAAAGCTCCCAGGCCCATGCAAATAAAACCGTTGAACTGTTTTTTGGCATTCCATAAGCGCTTATAATCTTTGAGGTTTGTTGAAACAGTTTCTGCATCCAGCCCTTTATCAAACATTTCTTTTTCTGCAGCTTTAAAATCCAGTTTAGCAGCCAGCCACTGTTGTATTATTTTCTGATCAAATGTAGGTGTATGTGACATAGAAATAGTATTTCAATATCATGAACTTTTCTTAACACATGAAATTAATTAAAAAAATAAAAATGGCTGCAGAATAAATTCAGATGATCCTTTTTTAATTATAGCAAGCTGTTTTATTTATCTTCACCTTTTTTAAAACATATATTATGATACTGGAAACTATATTGGTAAAAAGGTGTGATAACAAATGTGAATTGTGTAAGTCATCAGAAAAGCTTTCGTTATATGAAGTGCCACCACAATCACAAAGCACGGAAGAAAATTGTATCATGATTTGTGAAAAATGCCTGGCCCAGATCGATAAGAAAGCAGAGCCCGACGTCAGTCACTGGAATTGTTTAACCGAAAGTATGTGGAGTGAAGTGCCGGGTATACAGGT
>JANOPU010000060.1:0-7205 GCA_031422055.1 Ferruginibacter sp. | reverse complement strand
TGAACTATTATTTCTTAACCTTTTTTTTAATGGTTTTACTTTGTTTAAAATCATCCGGAATCCAATGATAATCCAGTTGTCGTTTTGTTAGGTTTGCAGCAACTACTTTGATCATTATTTTATCGCCCATCCTGAATTTCTTCCCCGTTCGCATGCCAATCAAAGCATAATCCGTTTCATCATATTTAAAATCATCGAAATCATATAGATCCCTGATACTGATCAATCCCTCACATTTATGTTCTACGGTTTCTACCCAAAATCCAAAAGTTGACACACCGCTGATAATTCCTTCAAATTCTTCTCCAAGAAATTGCTGCATGTATTGAACCTGTTTGTATTTATTCCCTGCCCGTTCCGATTCCATGGCAGACCTTTCTCTGTCGCTGCAATGTTTGCATTTTTCGTCCATCTTCTTATCAATTTTCACATTCTTATCCAAACACTGTTGTAATATCCTGTGAACAAGTACATCGGGGTATCTGCGTATGGGTGAAGTGAAATGACAATAATTCTCAAAACCCAAACCGTAATGGCCAACATTTTGTGAAGTGTAAACAGCTTTTGCCATGGTTCTGATACCAAGTTGCTCCAGAATATGTTGTTCAGGTTTTCCCTGTACCTCTTCTAATAATTTATTGAAAGATGTTGCGATTTCCTTTTCATTATGTATATCAAACTTGTAACCGAATTTTTTTGCATAAGCTGCAAAAGCTTTTAGTTTCTCATCATCCGGTGTATCGTGTATACGGTACGGAAATGGTAAAGGTTCCTGATTTATTTTGATCTTGGAAACATATTCTGCAATGGTACGGTTTGCCAGCAACATGAATTCTTCTATCAGTTTATGCGCATCCTTGCTTTCCTTTATCATGACACCAATAGGTTTACCGGTTTCATCCAGTTTAAATTTAACTTCCTGTGAAGAGAAATTGATCGCCCCATTCTTAAATCGTTCTTTTCTGAATTTATGTGCCAGGTCATTCAGTAATAAGACCGGTTTATAATGTAATCCGTCTTTTGTTTCTATCGTTTGTTGCACTTCTTCATAAGTAAAACGATGATTACTGTGAATGATCGTTCTGCCGATCCATTTGTGTTTGATCTCTGCACGGTTCGTTATCTGGAATATAACAGAGAAAGTATATTTATCCTCATTTGGCCTTAAAGAACATAATTCATTAGATATCTTTTCAGGTAACATGGGATTAACCCTGTCGGGAAGGTAAACACTGGTTGCTCTTTTGTATGCCGCTTTATCCAGAATACTATCGGGAGTAACAAAATGGCTTACATCAGCTATGTGAACACCGATCTCATAATTTCCATTATCCAGGTTCCTGATAGATATTGCATCATCAAAATCTTTCGCATCTTCCGGGTCAATGGTAAACGTTAGAAAATCACGGCAATCTTTTCGCTTACCGATCTCTTCCCTGCTTATCTTACCTGAAAGTTTAGCGGCTTCCTTTAAAACTTCAGGTTCAAATGTGATCGGAAAACCTGCGCCGATCAATATTTCCTTCATCGAAAGATCAGCTTCATTTTCAGAATTCAAAAGGGTAATAACTTCTCCCAGTGGCTTTTTATCAGATTTATCCCATTTAACCAACCTTACTACTACTCTTTCGCCATCTTTTGCTCCATGAAGACTTTCAACAGGTATAAAAAAATCAGGGATCGGTTTTTCGCCTCCAGCAACAAAAAAGGCAATATTTTTATTTACCTGAACATTTCCTATAAACTCTACCTGCTTCCTTTCGGCAACATCAATCACTCGTCCTTCTGTACGTTTCCCCCTGCCAGAATCATTGTCAACTTCAACCCTAACAATATCTCCATGAAAAGCTTTCCCAAAATCATTTGGTTTAACTACAATATCCTTTTCAAGGCCTTCTACGATCACATAGCCCATTCCACTGCGACTAATATCAAGTTTTCCTTTAACTATTTTTGTTTGGGATGATTTTTTTTTACCGGCCTTTTTTTGTGTATCCATAATATAATGACTTCTTTTCGATAAAATGAACCACCTCAATTTTTAAGATCATACAAGTGGTTATTTATATGTGCAATGTACACAATCTATTTGTTTTGGTAAGTTACATACGCCATTGATGATGAAATGTTTAAAAGTTTATGCTTTTTTAAAATATATTTCATCAACTTTATACAAATGAAGGTCATAACAAGAACGGTTTGGATTCTATCTCTGGTAAGCCTATTTACCGATATGGCAAGCGAAATGCTTTACCCCGTAATGCCTTTATTTTTGAAACATATCGGATATTCTGCTGTTTTTATAGGTGTTTTAGAAGGTATCGCTGAAGCTGTTGCCGGCTTAAGTAAAAGCTATTTCGGAAAAAGAAGCGATGCTTCAGGCAAACGGCTGCCTTTTGTTCAACTGGGTTACACTTTTAGTGCTATCAGTAAACCCATGCTGGCTATTTTCATTTATCCCTGGTGGATATTTTTTTCAAGAACCATCGACAGGTTGGGTAAAGGAATTCGTACAGGTGCAAGAGATGCCATGTTGAGTGATGAAAGCAGCCCGGAAACTAAAGGAACTGTATTTGGGTTTCACAGGAGTATGGATACAATGGGAGCCGTTTTCGGCCCCGCTATTGCACTGATCTGGTTGTACTATAATCCTGAAAAATATCAGACTCTTTTTATCATTGCTTTTGCCCCCGGCTTAATTGCCATTCTAAGCACCCTATTTATAAAGGAGATAAAAAAGCCGGTATTGCAGGGTAAAAAAATTATAAAAGCCAATCTCTTTGCCTTTACATCATACTGGAAGGACAGTCCGCATGCATATAAAAAATTAATGACCGGACTTTTATTATTTGCATTATTTAACAGTTCAGATGTTTTTCTTTTATTAAAAATGAAAGAAAGCGGACTAAGTGATTCATACGTTATTGGAATTTATATATTTTATAATCTTGTTTATGCACTCTTTGCATATCCTGTTGGTATCATTGCCGATAAAATTGGACTAAAACGGATTTTTTTGGCCGGTCTTTTTTTATTTGTACTAACCTATATTGGATTTGCAATTAATACAAATGGGTATATTTTCATATTACTTTTTGCTATGTATGGACTGTATGCAGCGGCAACAGAAGGCATCAGCAAGGCCTGGATCAGTAATATGGTTCCAAAGAACGAAACAGCCACAGCGATAGGTACTTATGCCGGTTTTCAGAGTTTATGTGCGTTAGTGGCTAGCAGCCTTTGCGGGTTATTATGGTTTAATTTTGGCGCCACGGTCACTTTTACAATAACTGCAGCTGTTACTATGTTGGTATTTATCTATCTGGGAAAAGTAAGTTTTGTAAAACGATCGCAATAAAACTTACAAGTGATCAATAAAATGTTTGATTAACTTTATCTAAAATGAAAATATTGAATTCATACGACACAATAACAGATGCGGTCAATGGCCTGAAGCTTAGAGGATACATCATTGATTTTAACATTGCCTTTGATAAAATTTTGTGTAGTGATAGTAAACATTGTCTGTATCCTGCTGATTTTGAAATAACTGAAATGTATCGTTTCGAGGGAAATTCAGATCCTTCCGATCAGGATGTTCTGTATGCTGTTGAATCGAGGGATGGGAAATTAAAAGGAATCATTACAAGTGCTTTTGGTATGTATGCCGATACAGCATCAACAGAAATGCTTTCTAAATTATCAATACATCATTAAAATAATAATTTTAATAAATGACCCCACAGCAAACTGCGAGGTATCTAAAAACAAAAATCAAATTGCCACAGACCTATCTGCCGATAGGCAGGTTCACAGATTTAATACAATTAAAAAAAATCTAATCTGCGAATCTGTGGCAATAAACATTTCATTCACCCCGCAGCAAAAGTGCGAGGAATTCTTTTAATTAAAATTTCAGTTATTATGGATAGAAGAAGTTTCATTCAAAAATCTGCATTAGCCGGAATGGCAGTTTCTCTTGTCAATCAATCTAAAGCTTTTTCTAAGGCTCCAAAAGACAAAGTGCGTATTGGCATCATTGGTGCCGGTTTTCGGTCGCATGAACACATGGGTAATTTTTTACAAAGAGATGATGTTGAAATTATTGCTATTGCTGATCCTCAACAACGTAGTATAGACGAAGCAGTAAGCTTTTTTAAAAAGTATGAAAAAACATCTCCTGCCATTTATAAGAATGGAGATTACGATTACAGGAACTTATTAAAAAGAAACGATGTTGATGCGGTTGTTATTTGTTCTCCCTGGGAATGGCATGCCATACAGGGCATTGATGCTATGAATGCAGGAAAAGCAGTAGGCATGGAAGTTTGCGGAGCTTTGAAACTACAGGACTGCTGGGATCTTGTGAACACTTCTGAAAGAACAAAGATCCCGGTTATGATGATGGAGAATGTTTGTTACCGTAGAGATGTAATGGCCATTTTGAATATGGTGCGTCAGGGAATGTTTGGAGAATTGATTCATGGGCAAGGAGGCTATCAGCATGATCTTCGGGGTGTATTGTTCAATGACGGAAAAACAGCTTACAACAGCGGGGTGGAATTCGGAAAAAATGCATACAGCGAAGCACAATGGAGAACCAATCATTATGTGAACCGTAACGGTGAACTGTACCCGACACATGGACTTGGCCCTGTAGCCGTTATGATGGATATAAACCGTGGGAACAGGATGACGAAACTATCTTCCATTTCTTCAAAAGCCAGGGGTTTACATAAATATATTACCGAGCATCCGAAAGGCGGGAACAAGCATCCCAATGCTGCAATAAAATTTAAACAAGGCGATATTGTAAACACACAGATCCAGTGTGCCAATGGCGAAACGATCCTGTTAACACATGATACTTCTTTACAACGTCCATATAATCTTGGTTTCAGGATACAGGGTACCGAAGGGATCTGGCAGGACTTTGGTTGGGGCGATCCGGAACAGGGTTTTTTGTATATAGAAAAACAAATGGATAAAAATGATCGCTGGGAGAATACAGAAAAATACCTGAGACTCTATGATCATCCCTTATGGAAAAAATATGGCCAGGAAGCTGAGGGTGCTGGACATGGTGGTATGGATTTTTTTGTAGACAACGCTTTTATTGAATGTATAAAACGCGATGTTGAATTTCCTTTAGATGTTTATGACCTTGCTGCCTGGTATTCGATAACTCCCTTAAGTGAAAAAAGTATTCTGGAGGGTGGACAGGTTCAGGAAATACCGGATTTTACCCGGGGCAAATACAAAACAAGAAAACCCGTATTTAGTTTGGAAGATGAATATTAAAAACTACAATAACAATGCTTAACAGAAGAAAATTCATTCAACTATCTGCTTTGTCTGCTCCTGTATTGGCTGTAAAAAAATCTTTTGCTAACGAGATAGAGGGAACGAAAAAGCCCCTCGTTATCTCAACATGGGATAGTGGTATGGCAGTAAATGCTGCGGCATGGGAGATACTCAAAAACAAAGGACGTTCTCTAGATGCAGTGGAAGCAGGTGCAATGCATATTGAAAATGAGATCAATTGTTGTGTTGGTTTGGGTGGTTATCCCGACAGGGATGGTATTGTAACGCTGGATAGTTGTATTATGGACGAACACGCCAATTGTGGCGCTGTGGCAGGACTGGAGAGGATAAAACATCCGGTATCTGTAGCACGGAAAGTAATGGAAAAAACACCTCATGTTATTTTGGTTGGAGCGGGTGCACAACAATTTGCCATTGAAAATGGATTTACTTTAGAATCCGGAGAATTATCAGACGATGCAAAAAAAGTATATGATCAATGGATAAAAAAAAGTGATTATAAACCGGTGATCAATATTGAAAATCAGCCTGCAGGCCGCAAGGATAAAAAATCGAACGGCCCTTTTGCTCCAAATTTTTTTGACGATGGATCTGCCAATCATGATACCATGGGTTTAATCGCATTGGATACAACCGGAAATATGTCAGGAGCTGTAACTACTAGTGGGATGGCATTTAAAATACATGGCCGTGTGGGCGACTCTCCTATTATTGGTGCTGGTTTGTTTGTAGATAATGAAATTGGAGCCGCAACCAGCAGCGGTGTGGGTGAAGAAGTTATCCGAATATGCGGAACCCATTTGGTTGTTGAATTCATGCGACAAGGATATTCACCTGAAACAGCTTGTAAAAAAGCGGTAGAAAGAATTGTAAAACGTGATAAAGAGAAAGCCAAAACAATACAAGTTGGTTTTTTGGCGATGAACAAAAAAGGGCAATACGGAGCCTATTCCATTCAAAAAGGGTTTGTTTATTCAGTCAGGAGTAATGATGAAAATCAAATCCATGCATCGAAGTATCTGATTTAATAAATTTTCAATACACAATGATCAATCCTCCATGTTTTGCTGATTCGAAATTGAGAATTGAATATTGAATATTGGTCATTGAATATTAACAATGAATTTCAATTTAGAAGTAATCGGCTTTAATATAGAAAGCTGCCTCATAGCACAATCTGCAGGTGCCCACAGAATTGAACTGTGCGACAACCCGGGAGATGGCGGAACTACCCCTTCTTATGGTTTTATAAAAGCAGCCAGGCACCAATTGAATATTGACCTATACCCCATCATTCGGCCACGTGGCGGTGATTTTTTATATAGTGATGCAGAGTTTGATATTATGAGATCAGATATAAAAGTCTGCAAGGAATTGGGATGTGATGGAATTGTAATTGGTATTTTAAATACTGATGGTACTGTTGATAAAAAACGATGTTCATTGTTAGTTCAACTGGCATATCCGATGGGTGTAACTTTTCATCGGGCGTTTGACAGAACCTCTGATGCCTTTAAAGCAATGGAAGATATTATTGAGATCGGATGCGAAAGGATACTTACCTCCGGGCAAATGCCAAATGCATTAAATGGTGCAGATCTGATTGCAAAATTAATATCACAGTCAGATGAACGGATCATCATCATGCCGGGTAGCGGAATTCGTTCTGATAATATCATTGAAATTGCAAAAAGAACAAATGCTGTTGAGTTTCATACTTCGGCAAGGATCTCAACAGACAGCAAAATGAATTATAGCAATAAGGCAATGACCGAAAATCTGAGATCAGTTTCTGTAGATGAGGAAGAAGTAATGAAACTAATTCATTTACTGCATTCTAATTCCAAAAACCCAGTATAATTCAAAAAAAGCTGGTTTTG
>JANOPU010000059.1:0-26231 GCA_031422055.1 Ferruginibacter sp. | reverse complement strand
TGTAATGTTAAGTTTGGCTCCTTTAAACCATTCGATTTTGGGTTCAGAAAAATTCCAGTTCAATACAATGTCCCACTTTTTTTTCCATAAAAAAAGCACCGAGGAACCTGAAGCATTCTGGGCTTCCGTTGCTGAAAATTTTTTATGGAAAAAAAAGTGGGACATTGTATTGAACTGGAATTTTTCTGAACCCAAAATCGAATGGTTTAAAGGAGCCAAACTTAACATTACAGAAAACTGTATTGACCGGCATCTGGAAACAATGGCAGATAAGCCTGCTATCATCTGGGAACCCAATAACCCGGATGAAAGAACCAGGATAGTTACTTATGCCCGTTTACATAAAAGAGTTTGCCAGTTTGCACAAGTATTAAAAAACAATGGGGTAAAAAAAGGGGACCGCGTTTGCATTTATATGGGCATGGTGCCCGAACTGGCTTATGCAGTATTGGGCTGTGCCAGGATCGGAGCCATTCACAGTGTGATATTCGGTGGCTTTAGTGCGCAAAGTATTGCCGACAGGCTGGAAGATGCCAGTGCGGAGTATATCATAACCTGTGATGGTGCATATCGAGGCGGAAAAGATATTCCCTTAAAAGATGTTATAGATGATGCATTGATCGGTAATAAAACGATCAAACGGGTCATTGTATATACAAGAACCAGAAGGCCTGTTTCCATGATCAAGGGAAGAGATGTGTGGTGGGAAGATGAAATGGAGTATGCCGAATCACAAATTGAAAAAGATGGAGTGGTATCTTTTCCTGCGGAAGAAATGGATGCAGAAGACCCTTTGTTTATTTTATACACTTCCGGATCTACCGGCAAACCCAAAGGTGTAGTGCATACCTGTGCCGGTTATATGCTATGGACCACATACACTTTTGTAAATGTATTTCAATACCAACCCGGTGATATCCATTTTTGTACGGCCGACATTGGATGGATAACGGGCCATAGTTATATTGTTTATGGGCCATTAAGTGCAGGTGCTACTTCGATGATGTTTGAAGGAATTCCAACCTGGCCTGATGCCGGGCGTTTTTGGGAAATTGTGGAAAAACATAAAGTGAATTGTATATATACAGCTCCAACGGCTATACGAAGTTTAATGAGCTATGGAACTGAACCTATTTCTGGTAAAGACCTTTCTTCATTAAAAATACTGGGTACAGTAGGTGAACCGATCAATGAAGAAGCCTGGCATTGGTACAATGAAAACATTGGAAAGAATAAATGTCCCATTGTGGACACCTGGTGGCAAACAGAAACAGGAGGTTGTTTAATAAGTAATCTGGCCGGAGTAACGCCATCTAAAGCAAGTTGGGCAACGTTGCCTATGCCGGGAATACAACCGGTACTTGTTGATGAGAATGGCAAAGAAGTAACAGAGAAAGATGAAAATGGCCTTTTAAAAGGAAATCTGTGTATCAAAGCACCCTGGCCGGGTATTTTAAGAACTACTTACGGTGATCATGAACGCTGCAGAACGAATTATTTTGCTACTTACCCTGATTTGTATTTTACCGGGGATGGTGCCATGAAAGATGAAAATGGTTTTTATCGTATTACCGGAAGAGTTGATGATGTATTAAATATCAGTGGCCACCGAATTGGAACCGCTGAAGTAGAAAATGCCATTAACATGCATGCAGGTGTTGTAGAAAGCGCTGTTGTGGGTTACCCGCATGATATAAAAGGCCAGGGTATTTATGCTTATGTAATATACAATGGCCATCATGGAGATGAAAGTATGAGACGCCAGGATATTTGCCTTACTGTTTCTAAAATTATTGGTCCAATTGCCAAACCCGATAAAATACAATTCGTAACCGGGCTTCCAAAAACCAGAAGTGGAAAAATAATGAGGCGCATCTTAAGAAAAATTGCAGAAGGAGATTTGAGTAACCTGGGTGATACAACCACATTACTGGATCCACTGGTTGTAGATGAAATAAAATCCGGCAAACTATAATTGAAATGGTGATCTTTTTTATTCTGTTGTCATGCTGAGGAACGAAGCATCTCAATTTTTTAATAGATAAATACTTCTTTGAAAATGTTTTTCAAACTCCAGTTGAAGTCATTGTCAGTCGGCTTCCTGTTTTCAAATATCATTTTAGCTTTTCTTTCAAATATTTTTATTCATTTTAAGAAAATAAAAAGCAGTTTAAGGAAATAACAATTTTTTAAAAATGACAGATCCCCGAAAAATATCGATACAGGATTTTACTTATGAATTACCTGAAGAAAAAATTGCCCTACATCCTTTACAAGAAAGAGATGCTTCTAAATTACTCATTTATCAGAACGGTTTAATAAAAGAAGATGTCTACAGCAATATAGCCGATCATATACCCGCGGGTACTTTACTTGTTTTTAATAACAGTAAAGTGATCAATGCCAGGATCAGGTTTAAAAAAAGCAGTGGTGGAATTATTGAAATATTTTGTCTTGAGCCACATGAAACGGTTAATGAATACAGCTGTATCATGAGTAAAACTAACCGTGTAAAATGGAAATGTTTTGTTGGTGGAGTTTCCAAATGGAAAGCAGGTGAACTTATCAAAGAAATAATAATTCACAAAGAGGGAAATCCTGATAAATCCGGTGATAAAATCATTTTAAAAGCATGTCTTTTAGAAAAAGTACCGGATGCTTATGTAATTGAATTTTCATGGATACCGGAATCATATAGCTTTGCTGAAGTCATTGAAGCTGCCGGAGATATTCCTTTGCCTCCTTATATTAAAAGAGAGTCGGACATAACAGATGTAAGCAGGTACCAAACTATTTATGCAAAACATGATGGTTCTGTGGCAGCTCCAACAGCAGGCTTACACTTTACAGAGGCTGTTTTCAAAAATTTAGAAAATAAACAAATTGACAGAACTTATGTAACACTTCATATTGGCGCAGGCACTTTTAAACCTGTAAAAGCCAATTTCATGCAGGATCATGAAATGCATACCGAATGGATCGATGTTAATATTGAAACGATCAACAGTATCCTGATCAAAAAAAATGACATCATAGCAGTTGGTACTACTTCTTTACGAACTATTGAAACATTATATTGGCTTGGAGTAAAAGCAATTTTAGATCCATCACAACATAATTTAAATCTTCTTCAATGGGATGTTTATGAAGAACCTTTGCAAAAAAGTAATATACCTGTGCATGATGCATTACTGGCCTTAATGAACTGGATGGAAAAAAGAGATCAGGATCGCCTGTTTACCCAAACAAAATTATTAATAACACCGGTGTACGAATTTAAAATTGCCAAAGCCCTTATTACAAATTTTCATCAGCCACAATCTACTTTATTGTTGTTGGTTGCTGCTGCTGTAGGTGAAAACTGGAAAACAATTTACCAATATGCCCTTGAACAAGATTTCAGATTTTTGAGTTATGGGGATGGGAATTTGATTTTTATAAATACTCACCCCCCAACCCCCTAAAGGGGGAGTTAGCATTAGTGTAATAATTGTATTAATAGAAATAGTTAAACTACATATTCAATAAAGGCATTCAATTTGTGTAGTCCAGGTTCCCCCTTTAGGGGGCGGAGGGGGTTAGATTTAAGGCTGGATAGTAACCGGAGTACCAATTGGAATATAACTGAAGAGATCTTTCATTTCTGTATACTTAACAGAAACACAACCATCTGTCCAGTTGTAAAAATTATCGATGGTCCACTCCTCTTCGGGCCTGGTGGCATGTATGGCAATACCACCACCGATCTTAGCACTTTTGGGTAATATCCCCTTTGCCTTTCTGTCATTGAATCGCTGGTAACTTACGTCATTGGGGTAATCCAGTAAAAGTTCCGGGCCCCATTTCGGATGAATCTTTTTAATAATAACCTTAAAGCTTCCATTTGGAGTTCTGCGATCCCCTTCTTTCATTTTATCAGATAAGTCCTTGCTACCAAATACAATTGGATAAGTTGCAAACCAACCTTCATCATCAAACACTTTTAATTCATAATCGCTTTTATCAACAATAATAAAATATGGGTTCTCCTCTTCATTTTCAACGACCTTGGTCAGTACTTTTTTTTCTTTTGAATTAACTGGTTTTTTAGTGCCTTTTTTAATTTTGCCATTTGGAACAAATGCCAATAACAAAGCCAATGAACTCAAAGTAATAAAAGAAAATATAATATGCATCTTCATTAAAAAATATTTTGCACTATTCTAACAAACGTTATGCCATTAATAGTTATTTCAATCCTTGCATAACTTTAACAACAATGATTGAAATTACTTAATTTTTATAACCAACAATAACAATGTAAGGTGAAATTTTTTTACCAATTGTAGTAATACCTGTGTTTAGCAATTTTTTCACAAAATTATTAAGTCCGTGCCCGTAATCATTATAGAAACCAGCATAAATTTTACAGGTAAAACCCGCAGCTGCGTATATTACATGATAATTGTCAAATGATATTATTCGTTCTGTCCAACTGCCATTCAAAGGATTGCATGTATTTTTTCCGGAAGCAGGAACAGGCCTTATCCCAGATAATTTGTATTGATTGATTGATTGGATAATATCCTGCTCATTTTGACCACGTGTAGATCTTGTCAATTGTAAAATTTCATTTTCAGATAACCCTTCTCCATATAAGCGGATGATCTTTTCTCTTATTTTAATAAATGGCTCTAAAGGGGAATCTCCAAATAAAATATGATCATCAGGATTACCACCAACCAGTTCATCCCGTACTTGCATTTTTTTAAGCCTTTTAACTTTAAAATAATTCGCAGGATTTGACCCTGTGGTAAGAACAGAAATCATTGCCGGGTTTATTTGCTGAAAAGATTTAAACAGTTTTTTAAGGTCATAAATATGTTCTATTACATCTGTCCCAACAATAGCATCAGGTTTCTCACTATTAAAATATAGTTCCACTGCATTGATATCACCTGTTATATAACCATTTACACTAATTTTCATTTTCCGGGAAAGATTCTTTGATGCCTGAATGAATTTATCATCAATGTCATTGAGAAATACTTTTTTAAATCCGCAGAATTTTGCAAAAATTCCAAGTAATCCATTCCCGGCTCCAAGATCAAGTAAAATAATATCTTCAGGTTTTTTATTTGAATACCCGATCAGTTTATTTAATACATCAGCATATATAGCCAGGTAATATTTTTTATGCTGTAATAGGTGAGAAAGATATTTTTTACAATATAATTCAGTTGAAATCTCCTCAGTATTTATATACTCAAGTTCCTTTTCAAAAGTAACTGTATATGTATTAAAATAATTTTCCTGATGCATCAGATTATTGATATTGAGTTGCTAATTTAACCCAGATTCTATAAAATAAGCAGAAGCTGCTGGAAATTAAAAAACCCTGCAGTTATAAAACAAGTTTTATTTCCACAGAGTTTTGAGAGAGAGAATGTATCAGACTATTCCAATTGGCCTGATACATTCTCTCAGGATTTTCGAACTTGCTAATTACATTTACCAGCTACTTAATCTTACGCCAAAATTATAAGGCCTGATGTCGAGACTGTGTTCATACATTGACTTAGGGCTATAAGAACCATAAAATTTAACCGGTCCAACACCAAGTTCAGCAACATAAGAAAACTTGAATTTCTCGAGATCATAATCACCTTTATTTTTTAATTTGCCCCGCTCAGCACTTACTTGCTTGTTTCGCTGGCTATACAAATAACCAATACTTACCCCGGCACTGAAGCTAAATGTTTGCTTGTTATATTTAGGTGTGGTTGAGAAATTCAACATCACAGGAACTGTTATATAATCTGCGGCAAGTTTATTCTTTGAAAAAGTATATACAGAATCTCTAAAAATAAAAGGACTATTCCTTATTGGGCCACTATAAGGCTCTACACCACCTTCTTTGTAACTAACCAGGGAAGTTGATTTGTAACGATAATTATTTAGTTCTACACCCAATCCGTATTTAAGACTAACATTCTTCTTTATCAGGTTTACGCGTTGCATAAATAACCAGATATTTACATTCACACTTTTTTCAGTTCTTAACTTAAAATCGCTTTTAGATAAATCCGGAAATCCCGGTCTGTTTATGAGATAACCATCATTTGTTGCATTAACATAATTTGACTGGTCATTATAATTAGCAAATCCAAGGTCAACAATCCACCAGTTTGTACTGATTCTTTTAGCCTGCTTGCGTTCAAAATTGGCTTTTCTTGTTTCTGAAGATACCTTAGTGCTATCTCCGTATTTATTACCTTTTTTAATGATGATCATATTTCCAATTCGCAAAGTATCCGGCTTTTTTTGGTTCTTTGTCGAATCTTTTTGAGCAGTTGCACTCATACATAAGAATACTGCTGCTAATAAAATGTTTAGCTGTTTCATAATTTAATTTTTTTGATTATTGATTTAAGGCAATTTCAAATCCGGCGATCGTTAAGCCGTTGCCTGTTTTAATATTTGCATTCCGTTCAATGGTTCTTTTTACTTTCCTGAAAAGTCCCCCGATCTTTGATCGCGTTATTTTCTCCTCATTGATATAGAATACCTTGTTGTTATTATCAGGAGCTGATTCATCAAATGCTGTTGTTTTTGCGTAATTGTCAGGCATGGCCGGCACTGAGTTAAAATCAATAATCGGAGACTCCGGAGCTGTGATCTTATCCTTCATTGATTTGTTTGCAATTTCAACAGGTGATTCATTTTTATATACAGTTACCCTGTTATTATCTAATACGACGGCAGTAGTTATTTTGTTACTTTCATTCTTGTTAATATTATCTAAAGATGTTTTTTGGGAAATATTATTTACTGTTTTGATCAAACTAATATTACTTATTGTTTCTCTTTTATCAGGTGTAGAATTGTTATTTACATCAGCAGATGAAGCTATTTTCTTTTTTTCCATTTCCGAAATAGTTGCGATATTATTTTCAGAAATATTTATTTGTAATGAATCAAATGAATTATTTTTTGAGCCAGAATTATTTTTTTGTAATTTATCCTGAGTTGTTGGAGTGATTATTTTAGTTACTATTGAATTTTCGTCAGGCCCGCTTTTCTTCAATAATGAAATGCCAATAAATAAGCCTCCAAATAATATTGCTGCGGCCGCAGCTATTTTCCAGAAACGCATGGTAATTACCCTTTCTTTTTCATGGCGGTATAAGAGTGACTTGTTTTCAAATACGATCTTTGCTTCTGGATCTAGTTTGGTTTGTTGTAAAATTTTCCATTCATTTCTGATGTTTTGATCCGTTTTGATCAATCCTTCCATTTCTGTTGCTTCAACAGGATCAAGTTCATTGTCAAGAAGTAATAATAATTTTTCCCGGATAATTTCCTGGTCAATTTCCTTTTTATACAGTTGATCTTTTGCTGCAAAATGGATATTTTCTTCCGGCAATATGGTTTCAAATATTGATCGTAATTCAGGTTCCAGGTCGGCATTTTCCTGCACAAATAATTCAACAGCTTTCCTTTCTGATGCAGACAATTCATTGTCTACATACAGCAGAAAAAATGTTTCGTAATTATGTCGGTTTATATTCATTGATCTGTTCTAAAAAATTTAAATTACATTCTCTGGTTTTACAATATAAGCTCGCAACTGCAACCTTGCCCTGTGCAAATAAACTTTTACCTGGCTTTCATTGAGTCCGGTTATTTGGCCAATCTCGGTATAGTTATATCCTTCGTAATCTTTCAGCATGACCAGGCTTCTTTGTGTTTCACTTAATTTACTCAGTGCTTCATCCAATATTCTTTTGGTATTGAATGCTTGTTTATCAGCACCACGATCATTTTCACTGAAATTTTCTTTAAAACTGATCCGTTTATTCTTACGGATATGATCGATCATCTGGTGATATGCAACTGTAAATAAGTAACCCTTACATTTATCATTATCTATCTGATTTCGGTTTACCCACATTTTCTCAAATGCACCCTGTACAACATCCCTGGCATCTTCTTCATGCCTCAGATTCTTCAGGATAAAGCGAAAAACATTATCCGAATAAAGATTTACACATTCATTATATTCTCTCTCAGTCATATAGTGATTATCGTCATGGCAAATTTGCCATTCAGTTGGTAGTCATTAAACGAAACACACGCAGGAAAAGTTACAAAAAATTCAGAATTTATATTGCAAAGTGTAAAACCCCTTGTGTAATAAAATTCCAGGGTGAAGTATTGCTGTTATTTTTTATACCGGTTTTACAGCAAATAACACGGGAATTGCCCTGAATTGAACAATTTTCAGTTGGTTTCTTTGATAGATCAGCTGCAATGATCAATGTAATACATAATATTACCAGGGTAAAAAATAGAAAAATTTCTTTTTTGATCTGCATAGCGGTTGTTTAAGGGTATAACGAATGTAAAAACAAAAAAGTTACAGTGGGCATAAATACTGTTAAACAAAATCAAAATATGTTGGTGGTCTGGCGACCAACAATGGCATAAATATGTTGGCGGTCAAAAGAGCAAAAATGGCAGAAATTAAATTAAAATATGTTGATGGTCAGGCGACCAACAACGGCACAAACGCCACTGTTGGTCGCCTGACCAACTGCAAATAACAATAATATAAATCAGAGCGTAAACAAATTGAACGCAAAACGGCCATTTCCCGGTTTCTGTTGTTAGATTTGTACCGGAATAATAATTTCACCTTTATGAATACATCTTTTGCATCCCGGATCTCTTCAGAATTAAATGAGATCAGATCAGCAGGGCTTTTTAAAACAGAACGTATTATCAGTAGTCCACAAGGCGCCGAGATCATTGTTAATGGCAAAACTGTCTTAAATTTTTGTGCCAACAATTATCTTGGTTTATCTTCTCACCCAAGTGTACTCGAAGCTGCTAAAAAATATATTGATAACCGGGGATATGGAATGAGCAGCGTTCGTTTTATCTGCGGCACACAGGATATTCATAAAGAACTCGAAGAAAAGTTATCCAAATTTTTAGGTACAGAAGATACCATTCTTTATGCGGCTGCTTTTGATGCGAACGGAGGTGTTTTTGAACCATTATTTAATGAACAGGATGCCATCATCAGCGACGCTTTGAATCATGCTTCGATAATTGATGGTGTTCGTTTATGTAAGGCGCAGCGTTTCCGTTATGAGCATAATAATATGTTGGATCTGGAAGAAAAATTAAAAGAATCTGCCAATTTGCGTAGCCGTATCATCGTTACTGATGGTTCATTCAGTATGGATGGAACGATCGCTCAACTGGATAAGATCTGCGACCTGGCAGATACATACGATGCTATTGTTATGGTTGACGAGTGCCACTCATCTGGTTTTCTTGGTAAAACCGGTCGTGGTACTCATGAATACAGAAATGTGATGGGCCGCATTGATATCATCACCGGCACCTTAGGTAAAGCACTGGGCGGTGCCAGTGGTGGATTTACATCGGGTAAAAAAGAGATCATTGAAATGTTGCGTCAGCGAAGCAGGCCTTATCTCTTCAGTAACACAGTTGCGCCAAGTATTGTAGGTGCCTCTATTGCTGTGTTGGATATATTGAGCCAAACAACTGACCTCAGAGATAAATTAGAGAGCAATACAACATATTTCCGCACAAAAATGACAGACGCAGGTTTTGATATAAAACCCGGCGATCACCCAATCGTTCCCATCATGTTATATGATGCGGCAGTGGCTCAAAATTTTGCAGCTAAACTTTTAGATGAAGGAATTTATGTGATCGGTTTCTTTTTTCCTGTAGTTGCCAAAGGGCTGGCACGTATCAGGGTGCAATTAAGTGCGGCCCATGAACAACGGCATTTAGATAAAGCCATTGAAGCATTTACAAAAGTTGGAAAAGAGTTGGGGGTATTAAAGAATTAAATTGTGTTAAGTGTTGTGTGCTGAGTTGAGGACAAAAAATAATCGCACATATCACTTATCGCTTAACACATCAAATCATTATGTCAGAAACATCAGAAACATTTTTAGCAAAGAGTTCCATAAAATCTGCAGACCTGGAGCACAGGCGTAAAATAAATTTCAATATTGGTAAATACAATGCATCAGTGCCAAAGGGTAAAACGCAATTTGAAAATGTAAATCTTGCCAGGGAAAGAGCCAAAAATATTAAATGGCGTGCTATAGAAACACTGGATCAGCAATTAGAAGAATTTGAACTTAATTTTACCAGGCGTGGCGGAAAAGTTATCTGGGCCGAAAACAGTGCACAAGCAATTGAAGAGATCCTGAATATCTGCAAACAAAAAAATTGTAAGACAGTAGTGAAGAGCAAGAGCATGGTTACAGAAGAGATAAACCTAAACGATGCCCTTGAAAATAATGGTATAGAAAGTATTGAAACTGATCTCGGCGAATATATTCAACAGTTGGATGGTGAAGCCCCGTATCATATTGTTACACCGGCGATGCATAAAAGCAAAGAAGATGTGGCAAAACTTTTTGCAGAAAAATTAGGTACCGATCCAAAACTTACACCTGAAGAACTTACACTGGTAGCAAGAAATATTTTAAGAAAAAAATATGTTGAAGCAGAGATCGGCGTAACTGGTGCAAATTTTATTATCAGTGATATTGGTGCCATTGCAGTAACGGAAAACGAGGGTAATGCGAGGCTGAGTTGTTCTTTTCCTAAGACACATATTGTAATTGTTGGAATAGAAAAAGTGATCCCTTCCGTTACAGACCTTGCGTTGTTCTGGCCACTGCTCAGTACATTCGGTACCGGACAGAAAATAACCGTTTACAACAGCATCATTACCGGCCCGCGCCAGAAAAATGAAACAGACGGACCCGAAGAAATGTATGTGATATTGCTTGATAATGAACGAAGCAATATTTTAAAGAATCCCAAGCAAAGAGAAAGCCTTTATTGCATTAGATGTGGTGCCTGCCTCAATGCCTGTCCGGTATATAAAAATATTGGGGGGCACGCTTATGGTTCTACATACAGCGGGCCTATTGGCAGTGTCATTACACCAAACCTGCAGGGCATGGAAGATTTCAAACATCTGAGTTTTGCTTCATCGCTTTGTGGAAATTGTACAGAAGTTTGTGCAGTTAAAATAAACCTTCATGAACTATTACTCGATAACCGGCAGGAATCTGTTGAAGAAGGTCATACCACATTAATTGAACGTATTGCATGGAAAGTTTGGAAAATAGCCAGTACAAAAAGAAGCATGATGAATATAGGAAATGGTAAAATGAAAAATAAAATTGTAAATAGCTTATTCAAAGACTGGCAAAAGAACCGTGGCGAATTGAATTTCAGTCCTAAGACATTTAATCAAATGTGGAAAGAACGGGACACCACTTTTTGATTGATTTATTGATCCGGTTTCTGCAGCAATTGTTGGAACGCAAAACTAAATGAGCCTCATAATTTTTAAAATAACTAAATATGAAATGTCTCTTATTGCTTCTATTTATTGCAATATCAAATTGTTGTTTTGCTCAATCTTACAGGATTTCTGAAAATCCAAAAGTGAAAGAAGTCGATGTTTTCATTGCTCCAGGAATAACTCCAAAAGGGCAAAGACTAATGCAGTTTTCCTTTATAAAAGTTAAGAAATTAAAAACAGAAATAAAAACAGACAAAATATTGCTTTTTACAGAGGGCGGGATTGAAGTTTTACTTATAAATTCCATTAAAGACACAAGTTATCAAAGTAACATTCATTCTAAAGTTTGGTTTGCAAGCTATGCTTTAAGTGAAGCAGACATTGCAACATTGAGGCAATCAAAGATTACACATATTCAAATTTTGGTTGGGAAAAAATCGCGGAAATTTCCCGTTTCTTCAACTGCATCAATTGAGATGAATAAGTTAATTGCATCCAAATTTTAGCGGGTTAAATGTCTGCGTCCAACATTGCCTCAATGATTTTATGTTATAAAAAATGATATTGATCTATGCTCATAATACTTCAGCACGATTACAGTATATCTGCAAATTTATTTTTGATGAACAATTAGGTGTTTCACATAATATTACAATCGATTCAGAAAACTTTATAAACCATCAGGGACCGAAAATTAATTACAGTGATATTTTAATAGAGGATACGTTCATCATAAAAAATCACAACTTACTTTTTGAAAATAATATCAGGGAACAAAATACCAGTTGTTTTGAAACAAATGGGTACAAAACATTTTTTAAAACCATTGATTCCGATCTGCCTTTTGATATTTTTGCTGCTACCTTTTATCTGATCAGCCGATACGAAGAATACCTGCCACATGATTTGGATTTATACGGAAGATTTGCACATGAAAACTCACTTGCATTTAAAGAAGGATTTTTAGATATCCCATTAGTGAATATCTGGATACAGGATTTTGGAAAAGCTTTAAAAATCAAATATCCAATATTACCTATTCAATATTCTACATTCAATTTCAAACCAACTTATGATATTGATATTGCTTATTCATTTAAACACAAAGGGATCATCAGAAATGTTGGAGGTTTTATTAAATCTCCCACAATGGAAAGACTGGCGGTATTGTCTAATCTGAAAACCGATCCTTTTGATAGCTATGATTTTTTACATAAGCTACATAAAGATTATGGTTTGGATCCAATTTACTTTTTCCTTGTAGCTACCTCACGTAGTTTTTATGATAAAAATATTTCTCCTTATTCCAATGCCATGTGGCAATTGATAAAGCGGCATGCAAAAAAATATTCGATCGGTATACATCCATCCTGGAAAAGCAATGACAATGTCTCTATTATTAAACGGGAAAAAAAGGTACTGGAGACTGCAGCTGGAATTCCGGTAAATAATTCAAGGCAGCATTATATAAAATTCAAACTGCCGGAAACGTTTGAAAAATTGATAGAATCGGGTATTGAAAATGATTATAGTATGGGTTATGGCAGTATCAATGGTTTCAGGGCTTCCGTTGCATCAACCTTTTTTTGGTATGATCTGCAAAACGAAAATATAACTACGCTTCAATTACATCCATTTTGTTTTATGGATGCCAATAGTTTTTATGAACAACATATGAGTGACGCACAGGCTTATGATGAGATCATACATTACCAGCAGGTATGTAAAAAAGTAAACGGTACTTTTATCACTATTTTTCACAACAATTTTCTTGGAACAGATAAACAATTTACAGGGTGGAAAGAAATGTATACAAAATTTATATCTCAGGTTCCAGTATAAAATACCTCACCCCAGCTCTCTCTTAAGGAGAAGGTGGCGAAAATCGTTAAAGTAGAAAATTTAAGATAATACACAAGAAGTGTCGAAAAGAAGGTTCATATCTCAGGCTCCAGTATAATTTTTGCATTTTTCTTGATACTATAGTTTACAAGAAATACCCCGATCAGCGTTACGATGGCACCCCATAAAATATTTATTGTAAGTTTCTCATTGAGTACCATTGAAGCGGTAACCATTGCCACCAAAGGATTTATATAAGCATACAATGAAGATATGGCTGCTGGTAATTTTTTCATTGAGTAAATAAATGCAACAAAACTGATGATAGAACCAAATACCACCAGGTAAAGGATAACCATCCAGACCTTAAAAGAAATTTCATACAGCGGAATAGTAGGTTGTGTTAGTTCTGCAATAACCAATAATATAATGGCACTGATCAGCATTTGCCAGCCGGTACCATAATAGGGATTTATGTTTGCCTTATTTCTGGCTATGAAAATAGTACCAAAACTCCAGGATAACATGGCAATAACAGATAAGCTCAGGCCAATGCCAAATGATACACTATTGCTGTTAAAAGCATTTTCATAAAAAACGATCCCTACCCCTGAAATACCCATGAATAAACCAATGAAAGTAAGAATGGTCATTCGTTTGCTTTTATAAAAAACCCGCTCAATGATCACAACACATAATGGATACAAAGCGCCTATGAGTGCACTCAGGCCGGTTGGAATAAATTTTAAACTCCAGGTACTGAGGCCATTTGCAAAAACAAACATCAGTATTGCCATCACAATGATCCAGCGAAATTGTTTCGCAGTAGGTAAAGAAAATTTTCTGTAGAATATAAAAAAAGCAACAAAACATATCCCCGCAATTAATTGCCTGATATAAGCCATCTGCAGGGCAGGTATCTCATTAACTCCTATCTTGCTGGCAACCCAGGTTGTACCCCAAACAACACTTGTAACGAACAGTGCAAGATATCCTTTTCCTTTTCCATCTAAATTTTTTATACCCTGCATCTGTGAACGCTTAAAAATTTACACTATAAAAATTCTGTTATACTTTTTGAGATAGTAAAATTTGTACAATTTTTTTATAAAAAACAGATTCAGATTTATTCATTGAGACTAGATCAGATTATTTCTATTGAAGAAAGACATGGATAACATTCACTATTCAAATTATTTACCGGAAGCGATCCTGCATAATTTTTTAATGCCTGAAATGCCTCATATCAGTAAGTATCATAGCAAGATCATTTTCTTTACAATAAACAATAGAATCATTGTCTCGTATTGATCCACCGGGTTGAATAAATGATTTGATACCAGCCATGTGGGCAATCTTAACACAATCATCAAAAGGGAAAAAGGCATCACTTGCCAATACTGCACCTGAAAGATCGAATTTGAATTGGCCTGCTTTTTCTATTGCATGGCGCAATGCATCTATGCGGCTGGTTTGCCCGCATCCTTTACCGATCAACTGTTTATTTTTTACCAATGCAATAGCGTTGCTTTTAAGGTGCTTACAAATAATATTAGCAAAAACAAGGTCAGCCTTTTCCGAAACAGTTGTTTCTCTTCCACCTGTTTCTTTCCATGCTGCATAATTACCATCGTCTGATCCCTGAACCAACACACCATTCAATACTGACTTATATTGTTGTTTGTTTTCTGATGCTGCGTTAAGCTTTAAAATGATACGATTCTTTTTTGTTTTCAATATTTCCAATGCTTCTTCATTAAAACCCGGAGCTATCAATACTTCAAAAAATATTTCATTGATTGCGTTGGCTGTTGGCATATCAATTTCGGTATTGCATACCAGCACTCCACCAAAGGCACTTTCCGGATCGCCTGCAAGTGCAGCATCCCAGCTTTCTTTTACTGTTTTCTTGCTTCCGATACCACAAACATTTGTATGTTTAATTATCGCAAAAACAGCTTCAGTTTGATCGAATTCTTTGATCAATGCCATAGCAGCATCAACATCAACCAGGTTATTATAAGAAAGAGTTTTGCCATTTAGCCGATCAAATAATGCAGAGAGATCCCCAAAAAAAACTCCGGATTGCTGGGGGTTTTCGCCGTATCTCATCGGAATAGGATTTGTAACCGATTCTAAAAAGAATAGGGGGTCAGACTGATCTGCCTGCCTCTTGGCAGGGTTGAAATATTTTGCAATCACCACATCATAATGTGCTACGATCTCAAAAGCCTTTGCAGCAAAATATTTTCTTTGCTCTATTGTGGTCTCCCCTTTTTGGTCAGAAAGTAAATTTTCAAGCATCGAATAATCTTTCTTTGCCGCTATAACCAATAAGTCGTTGAAATTCTTAGCCGCTGCCCTGATCATGGATGGTCCACCGATATCAATTTTTTCAATAATTAATTTTTCTTCTTTGGTAGATTTCAGCGTTTCTTCAAATGGATACAAATCAACTATGACCAGGTCTATTTCAGGAATGTGAAATTCTTTCATCTCCTTCAGGTCAGTTTCATTATCCCTTCTTCCCAATATACCTCCAAAAACAGATGGATGTAATGTTTTTACCCTTCCCCCAAGGATAGATGGGTATGTTGTCAAAGATTCCACAGGAATACAAGGCACTTTAAGATCTTCAATAAATTTTTGAGTGCCTCCAGTGCTGTAAATTGTTACACCAAGCCTGTGTAATTGCTGGATAATATTTTCAAGGCCGTCTTTATAAAAAACAGAAATGAGTGCTGATTGTATTTTCTTCATGATACCGGTTAGTTGCCAGAGTGGGTTGGTTAAGAAATCGATAAACAGTTTACTAATCAATATTTAAAACAAAGGCACCTTGTTCGGGTATTGAAAAGCAAGGCAAAGCTAATGCTAAGCATTCTTTTTTCCAGTTGGCAATTTTCCACAAACTGTTAGAAGAATCAAAGACTATAATGGAAGGCTTTATGGCAGCAGTTATAGAAGATATCTTTACATTTGGATTTTTGGAAATGATCAATATATCAACATTTATTTTATGAGTCAATTTTTTATAAATAACAGTTGTGTCGATCATCATTATCTTTTTATCAAAGAATCGCCAGAAATTCTGATGATGCTGAAGGCTGTTTAGTTTTTCTTCCTTTTTATCAAGTTGCATTGAAATGCGTGCAGGTTTTAGATGGAAATTTTGGAGCAGGCCTTCCTTTTGCAAAATACTATCGCCATAAAAAACATACTTATTTCTGAAAATAAAATCCAGCGCACTTTGTTTTGGAACATGATAAACGATAATTTTTTTTTGATGAAACAATGTAAATGCAGTTACCACCTGTAATATCGTAAAAGCCAATAAGAAAAATATAGCTGTTTTAAACATTAGCCCGCTTTTATTAAGAAGCCAGAAACAGGTAGCAATAACTATTACATACAAAATCCACGTAGATAAAACAGTTGAATAAATATTATCCAGCAGCGAAAATGGAAGGTTATTACATTTTTCAATAATAAAGTTCATCAGCTTTATGAGCAGGCTGATTAATTTTCCGGTAGTTTCCCCAATGATATTTATCCATGAAAATGCTATTAAGAATATTTCAGCAAATAAGATAATCGTAGAAAGCGGTACAGCGATCATATTTGTTATTAAGAATAAATTAGGAAACTGATGAAAATAATAAATACATATTGGAAAAGTAATTACCTGTGCAGCTAATGTAACTGCTGCCATGCTCCATAATTTATTTAATAGCTTATTCTTTATATAAACAGATCGATAGATGGCCTGTTGTAACCAAACAATACCGATAACTGCCAGATAACTCAATTGAAACCCCACATCCCATAAAAGAAATGGATCATAGGACAACAACAGGAAGGACGATGCCGCAATGGAATTATAGATAGAAGATTGTGTGAAGAAATTCTTTCCAATCACAATACAGGTAAACATAACTGCACTTCTTAAAACAGATGCAGATGCACCTGTTAATAAAGAAAAAAACCAGAGACTGCCAAGTATTAATAGTACGTTAAGAAGCCGCGATTTTTTTATATACGGTAACCTGTTAAATATCCAAACCAGCATAACGTATATTAAACCGAGGTGAAGACCTGAAATTGCGATGATATGTACAACACCTGTATTGCTGTATGCCTGCACCAGGTCTTTATCAAGATCTGCTTTATATCCGATCAATAGTGCTTCTGCAATTCCAAGTATATTTTTATCTGGCGGTAAATATTTTTTCAATACATCAATAATATACTTCTGAGAAGAAAATATATAAGAAGTCATTGAGTTTTCATGATTTTCTTTCAATAAAATAATTTCATTCCCCTTTAAATAAACCTGATGAAATATTTGATGAAATGCTGAGTAACGTTCATAATTGAATGCGCCCGGATTACCAGAATTTTTAATCGGCTGTATGGGTTTACGAATCATTATCATATTACCATAATGAAAAGAACTCAATGTATCTTTTGAAAAATAGATGAGCAATTTCCCTTTAACTGGAATAAATTTTCCTGCATAATAAACGGCTTCAACAACCCCCTCACATTTATAAGATCTTAATTTTTCGGTTAAGGGTTCATTTATTCGAATCAGCAATGCGGAACTGTCATGATGATAATGGCCAAACCATGCATTATTATGCCGGATATCTTTTTGCCAGGTAAGCAAGATGGCGAAGAAAATAATTACAATTTGTAATAATATCCCCTGGAAGGATTGCAGTTTAAAACGAATTTCTATTGCTAAAAACTGAAATAATAAAAACGCCAGTGTAAAACTAACTAAGCAACAAATAATAAAATTGTATGAAAACTGAATATACCATTGTAATAGTATTCCAATAATCAATGGTAATACTAATCTGCAAAAAGGTGCAGTTTTCCAGATGGGTATGCGGTACGGATGCATAGGCTAAAATAAAGATCAGCCAGTGTACCAACAAGTTTTTTAGATGATGAAATAAACGGAAAAGTATGAGGTTTTTCTTCTGCCGGTTCTGTTATAAATTCGGTAAACAACGACCTAAAACATATTATCTAAGAAAAGGTATTTGCCATTAACTTATTATTAAAAATCTGCATCCCGTTATAGTTAACTTCCCATGTGATTGGGATTGCTTTTTTTAGCATGTGGCTGACCCTGCAGTATTTTTCCTGAGAATCAATAATACCATCTTGATTTAATATGTAGTCCAAAGAACTACGTTTAAATCTTAGATGGTATTATGCCGATAGGAAAAAACATTGGACTAAATATTAGTATAATCGGTATAACAGCTTGCAAAGCATCAGCTGCTGATTCGTCATCTCCTATAAAATCATAGATAACATGCATGTATATATATTCAATGGGTTGCTGCTTACTTAACTCACCAGTTACTTTTATACTTAATTCTTTGATTTCTTTTTGAGCTTTTCGTAAAATGGCAACGATATCCATCCCGGTACAACCTGAAAGCGCTGAAAGCACAAAGGGTTTAGGAATGGGGCCAGTATCCTCGCCTCCGATTCTTTCCGGAGCATCCATAATAATTGTGTGTCCGTTAATTAAAGAATTGAATTGCATTTTACCCATCCATTGTGTTTCAATCTCATGATGTGCCATTTATATTTATTTCTTCTTGTTACAAGTATTAAACCCAAATAGAACATAAAGAGGGCAAAAGCCGATAAAGCTGGTTAATAAAAATACCCCTGCAAGGACTAATAATACAATACCAAGTGTACCCGTAATAGTATTTGTAAAATAAAGCGCTGCAATAATTGCTGCAATAATTAACCTTGCTATCCTGTCTACAGAGCCCATATTTGTTTTCATAATGTTTTATTTTATTTTTTTAAAAATTGAACGATCAAAAAAATGAATGAAATAATGATAATACAAGTTGTTCACAATAGTAAGAATTTGTATATCCCTGATACTAAACTTTCATTCTACCAACGAAATTACAAAGCCTGAAAATGCAGGTTAGTGATAAATGTTACAAAAGGAAATGATATATATCAGAAATTATTAAAAAAACCGTTTTTAACCTCACGATTTTTGAAACTATGACTGTCTGCAACATTTTGATAAATCCCTCTTTAGATACAGCCTCTTTTTTTAAAAATACCTTCAATCAGCGTTTTAACAATAAAATAGTTTGCCGGTTTCAAATTTATTTTAGGCTGAAATTATTTGCTGCAAAGGGTTATAGCGAAAAGCAGAAAATAAAAAAGAAATTATTAAAAAAAAGCATTGAATACTTAAATTTAAGTACTATGTTTATGCTGTTATAATTTTTCCAATCATTCTTGAAATTCTCACCCCACTCTTCTTGAAAGCAGTTTTATAATACTACTTCTGCCATTTGAATCATTTTCTGCTAACTACTTTGTTGAACAACTTTGTTATTGCACTCTTAAATAAATGTGTACCTAAATTCTGTTTAGATTGTTTAAAATGAGAAGCTGTTTAAAATTAGTTCCATAGATTTTGTATGCACCGTAAATTTCATTTTAAACAGTTTCTGAGATAAAACACATTTTTTATAGAGGTATCTTAAAATCCTTCTTCTTAGTTTGAATCGTATATTTTATTATTTTAAGTAACCCCATCCATGCATTTTCACCAATCATCATTTATAATAATTGAATTAAATTGATTCTATGGCTACTGTTATGCAGTAAGAATAGATATGTATAGATTGTTCATTTTTTTTAACCATTAAACCTTAATTTTTATGAAAGTAAATCTTCCATTGAATTTATCCTCCTCTCTCTGGAGAAATATTGAAGGGATAAATCAACATGACAAGTTTGAACAAATGAAACATTCCAGCCTTCCAGAAGGAGTAGGGATGAATAAATGCAAAACCTTATTGAGTAAGGCTAATAAAGTAGCCTTATCGGGGATATTTCTGCTTTTTAGTTTTTTTCTCTTTTCCCCTGGTTTGTTTGCTCAGATAACAGGCCAGGATCGGGGTAATGGAGTAAGGGACAATATCCGGAAAAAAGTTGCTATAGCAAAAACTGCAGGAAAAGTATTTGAACAGGTTAAACTATTTGATGACAACAGCAAATCCGGAGTGGAGAACTTTAAGGAACAGGTTAGTAAGGGAGTTACTTTTGACATTAATCTACAATTGACTGCAGACTTTCTCGAAAATAAATATGAGCAGGTAACATTAGAAATACCTGGTGCAGAAGGAAGTGGCCCGATGCTATTGGAGCTGGTGAGGTCGAAAGTGCTTGCCAATGATTTTAATTTATTCACCAGCGGCGCACCTAAAGTGCCTGTTAAATATGATGGAGGCATACACTACCAGGGTATTGTAGCCGGAAACAAGGAATCCTTAGTAGCCATAAGCGTTTTCCCAGAGATGGTGATGGGCCTTATTGTTACTAAACAAGGTAATTATAATTTAGGGAGGGTAGAAGGGCAGCATAAAAAACATATCCTGTTTTTAAATGCTGACCTAAAGGAGAATGAACAATTTATCTGTGGCACAGTTGATGATGGAATTAGTTACTTACCTTCTCAATTAGCAAATAACCCATTAGCTTTTGTTAGTTCATGCCCTGTAAGAGTATATGTAGAAATTGACAATTCGGTTTACCTCGGGTGGAGTAGTAATCTCACCAACACTACAAATTTTGTAACAGGTCTTTTTAATCAAAGTTTTGTAATTTATGCCAATGAAGATATTGAGATGGTTATTTCGGAGTTGGTAATCTGGACAACCCCTGACCCATACGCTAGTGGCAATACTAGTGGGTTTTTGACTCAATTCCAGGCAAATACCGGAGCATTTAATGGAGATATTGGACATTTAATAGCATTGCAAAATATTGGAGGCCTTGCAGCAGGTTTTGCCGGGCTTTGCAACCCCAATACCGACCTCAGCCTATGTTTTAGCGGCCTATCAGGATTAGGATTTAATACAGTGCCAACATACTCTTTTAATGTTTTCTTAATTGCACATGAAATGGGGCACCTGTTAGGATCACGCCATACACATGCCTGTGTTTGGAACGGCAACAGCACGGCCATAGATGGCTGTTTTGGCTCTACAGAAGGGGGTTGTGCATTACCGCCGAGCCCTGCAGGTGGCGGTACTATAATGAGTCAATGCCACAATAGCGTAGGTATTGACTTTACCCAGGGCTTTGGTCCGCAACCGGGCAATGTTATCCGAAACTCAGTTTCCAATGCAGCCTGTTTAACCAGTTGTTGCGTTGCCACAACAATAATAACATGCCCTGCAAATATTACCGTAAATAATACTTCCGGCCTATGCGGAGCAAATGTTACTTTTCCACCAGCTACTGCAAACGGAACGCCGGCACCAACAATTACTTATTCCAATGCTTCCGGAAGTTTCTTTGCTGTGGGTACAACAACGGTTACGGCTACTGCTACTAATGATTGCGGAACTGCAAGCTGTACATTTACTGTAACAGTTAATGATAATGAACCACCAGTTATTACAGCCCCACCGGTATTCAGTTGTTTTGAAGCCGGCAATTTTGGCTGCAGCATCAGCCTGGGCGCATCAGCAACAGATAATTGCGAATTACAATCACTCAACAGCAATGCACCGGCCTGCTTCCCTTTAGGTACAACAACCGTTACATGGACAGCAACCGATATTAATGGTAACGTGTCAACCAAAACACAAACGGTTACCCGTAATCCAGAAATAAATGTAAACATCTGTGCCGGCCCAACAAGGACTATTTACAGAGGCACTACTTCAGGCGTAGGCCCATTTGGCCCACAGAGTGTTAAACTAACCTCAACTGCATCAGGCGGAACACCTGGCTATAGTTATAGCTGGTTACCCGTTGCAGGATTAAGTAATTCAAATATTGCAAATCCGGTTGCCAGCCCTGCAGTAACTACCACCTATACTTTAACGGTAACAGATAGTAAAGGATGCACCCGCAGTCTGGGTATTACAATCAATGTATTACCATTATCTGCAGCAGTGTGTTCAGGAAGCGCCGATAATGTTAAGTTCCTGGTATGCCATATACCAATTGAACTGCCATCTATTCCGGTAAACATCTGCATCAGTGTTAATGCATTAAAAGCACACTTAACAACCGGTACAGTAGGACATAAGAACTGTTATCTGGGCCCTTGCCAGCAATTATGCTTCAGTACAGCATCAGCCACACGGGCCATTGTTTCGGTACCTGTAAAGGTTAATGAAGTTACTATGGCTGATGAAACAGAAGGATTTAAAGTGATTGTATATCCCAATCCTTCAGCCAGTGATTTTATCATTCAGGTTAACAGTAACAGTGATGAACCTGTAACTATAAGGATAATGGATGTGACAGGTTTGGTGCGAAGTGTTAGAACAATAAACTCCAAAACCAATACCATTAAAATGGGTGGTGATCTGATTGGAGGAACCTATATTGCCGAAGTGATCCAGGGTTCTAACCGGAAAGTGGTGAAACTGACGAAGTTGAATTAGATATGGTTAGAAACAAGTAAAAAAAGGAGGTTGTATAAAACAACCTCCTTTTTAAATTTTAGAATTTCATTCAATTCAGTTTTTTTTGTTCCTGATATGGGTATTTAGTAAGAGTAAAGAACCAGTTACAGTGAAGATATTTGACAGCAATACTGCATTAAGTAGTATCAAGTATCCGGTATCAGGAACCGTTAGGGTTTTGTGTTCGATTGGATATTTGGAAAACTTCCATCCCGGTACAAATGCCCATTTGAAAATATGTTGTTGAGGTCAAGAACTAATGCTGAAAATTGTATGTCTGGCCAGTGCCGCTGCTGATAATAGCACATAGCTGATGTTACAATTTCAAGCCCTCCTTTTGAAAATACTTTTGTTATGCGATACTTAATTAAGAAATTTAATACTCTGAATAATGTTATTAAATATTTCGTTATATCTGGTAGATTCAATAGAATCATTTCTAAAGATTAAATTAAAGGAATAATTACCCTTAATAAAATAAACATGAGTTTCTAACTTAACTACCCTCTTTTCTTTAGAAGAAATTATTAGGGCAGCATAATCAATGCCATTTTTATTCGTTTTAAATTCTTTTCCAACGAATTCAATTTTATTTTTGGTATGAGCTTTAATACCCTTGAAACGAGTTTTTAAGAATGTAGATAAATTATCTATTTTCCCAATTTTTCCATAGATCACATTTTCCATATACGCATCGCTAGGATCAGTTAACTTTTCTGTAGCTTTAAATTTAACATAAACAGCACTATAATACATAATGTTCCAGTCAATAGGATAATTGAACGAAATACTTTCTTCAGGATCTGTATAAGTTATATAATATGTAGTATCAATAGTGCTTTTTTCAGGAAATGGTTTTGAGTAAGAATAGATTGGACTTAAAAGCAAAAAAAAGAAAAACTGTTTAATCATCGAATGTTGTTTTTGGTTTTTGCACAACAATTAGCATAGCTGAACTTGTTCATTTGATTCTGTGTCCGGCAATTGCTGATGCTTATTAAAGATGAGAAATTAATTGAAACTGTTAAAGCAAATTATTGAACTTCCCAAACGATGAAAGAAGAACAAATGCAATAATACCAATGTGTTTTTTAAAATATGCCAATATTTTAAAATCTTACAGTGGTTTATTCCGACCTGTGCCGATTCTTCGGTATGGTAACAAACAAATGGTGCAACGATATGAAGCTAGATGACATCTAGCTTCAAGAAAAAACTACTTACTTAAATGCATGCTGCGCTCTTTGTACAATTGCCTGAAATAAGGATCACGCAGATCTTTGATAAAGCGAATGGCTTCGCCGGTACTTTTCATTTCGGGACCCAGCTCTTTATTTACACCCGGAAATTTATTGAATGAGAATACAGGTTCCTTGATGGCAAATCCTGTCAATTTCTTTTCGTATACAAAATCTTTTATTTTATTTGCGCCGATCATTACCCTGGTTGCAATATTCAGGTAAGGAATCTGGTAAGCTTTTGCAATGAAGGGCGTTGTTCGTGAAGCACGGGGATTGGCTTCTATAACAAAGACATTCCCGTCTTTTATAGCAAACTGAATATTGATCAACCCTTTTATATTCAATGCCCGGGCAATTTTTTCAGCATATTCTTCCATGGTATGAACGATCAACGGCGATAAGTTAAATTGCGGTAATACAGCGTTACTATCACCGCTATGGATACCCGCCGGCTCAATATGCTCCATGACTCCCATAACATGAAATTCTTCTCCGTCGAAGATGGCATCAATTTCAGCTTCCTGGCAACGATCTAAAAAATTATCGATCAAGATCTTATTTCCCGGTAAATGTTTGATCAGGCTCAATACCCCTTTCTCCAGTTCATCATCATTTAATACAATCCGCATACGTTGTCCACCCAATACATAACTGGGCCTTATTAAAACCGGGTAACCCACTTGCCTGGCCACTTCAATCGCTTCATCTGTATTAAAAGCTGTTCCGTATTTTGGATAAGGAATATCAAGTGATTTCAACATGTCACTGAAGCGTCCACGATCTTCCGCAATATCCATATTATCAAAAGAAGTTCCGATGATCTTAATTCCTTTTTCGTGTAACCGGCGTGCTAGTTTCAAAGCCGTTTGTCCGCCCAGTTGCACAATTACCCCTTCCGGTTTTTCATGCTCAATGATCTCCCAAAGATGTTCCCAGAAAACAGGCTCAAAATATAATTTGTCTGCAATATCAAAATCGGTGCTCACTGTTTCAGGATTGCAATTAATCATAATTGCTTCATAACCGCATTCTTTAATAGCCAGCAAACCATGCACACAGCAGTAATCAAACTCAATGCCTTGCCCGATACGGTTTGGGCCACTTCCCAGCACAACTATTTTCTTTCTAGTAGAAACTTTCGATTCATTGGAGTGTTCGAAGCCCTCTCCTTTGGAGAGGGTTTGTGTGAGGTTCTCAAAAGTTGAATAAAAATAAGGAGTCTTTGCTTCAAATTCAGCACTGCATGTATCAACCATTTTAAATACTCTTGTTAATCCCATTGCTTTTCGGCGATCATATAATTCATCGTCAGTTCCGTCTTTCATGATCCTGCAGATCTGTTCATCACTAAAGCCAAGGCCTTTTGCCTGCTTTAAAACATCATCAGGTAATGTTCTAAAATCGTATTTCATTATTTCCTTTTCGCAATCACATATCTTTTGTATCTGGTAAATAAACCAGCGGTCAATTTTGGTACTTTCACAAATACGTTTGATACTGGCACCCGCCATCAGTGCATCTTTGATCCTGAATATCCTGTCCCACTTTGGGATCTTAATATATTCTATCAGTTCATCTGCATGCATCAGGCTTTTGCCATAATAGCCCAAACCAACCGCTTCATTTTCCAGGCTCTGACAGGCTTTTTGCACAGCTTCCGCAAAGCTTCTGCCAATACCCATTACTTCTCCCACACTTTTCATCTGAAAACCAAGTGTATCTTTGGCACCTTTGAATTTATCAAAATTCCAACGGGGTATTTTTACAATTACATAATCTAAAGCGGGTTCAAAAAAGGCAGAAGTTGATTGTGTGACCTGGTTTTTTAATTCATCAAGGTTATATCCAATAGCCAGCTTAGCTGCAATTTTTGCAATAGGATATCCGGTTGCCTTACTAGCCAGTGCCGAAGAGCGGCTAACCCTTGGGTTTATTTCAACTACTATGATCTCTTCCGTTTGTGGATTAAGTGCAAATTGCACATTGCAACCACCTGCAAAATTTCCGAGATTTCGCATCATGTCGATGGCTGTATTCCGCATGAGTTGATACGCTGTATCACTCAAGGTCATTATCGGCGCAACAGTAATAGAATCACCGGTGTGAACCCCCATGGGATCAAAATTTTCCACTCCGCAAATGATCACTACATTGTCATTGTTATCCCTTAAAAGTTCCAGTTCGAATTCTTTCCAGCCCAACACTGCTTTTTCAACAAGTACTTCATGAATAGGACTTGCAGTTAATCCGATGTTCAATGCTTCATCCAATTCATCTTTACTAAAAACAATACTTCCCCCCGTTCCA
>JANOPU010000058.1:0-24841 GCA_031422055.1 Ferruginibacter sp. | reverse complement strand
CATGTATGAACTGCCTTCTCAAAAAGTAAAGAGTTTTGATGTGACCCTGGAATATGCCAAACGTAAATTTAATACCACTAAACTTAGCTTACTTAAGGTAGCCTAATCTATGTATTATATATGATTTGTGATGTATGATTTGAAATCTGCAACATAATGGAGAAATTTACTAATCAGGTAATCATACATCATACATCACAAATCATACATTTCCAAATTCTTTCTCTACATTTTAGGTGGTTGCATTATTTCAATTTATTTTCGCCAAGAATTAAAATGAACATTTCATTTTATGACTTAACAATATTGAATACCCAATATTAAATAATAATTAAAAAAATGGTTGACGTAATTCTGGGGTTGCAATGGGGAGATGAGGGCAAGGGGAAAATTGTAGATTTTTTTGCAAAGAACTATGATGTGATCGCAAGGTTTCAGGGTGGTCCAAATGCAGGGCATACCTTATATGTAAATGATAAAAAAATTGTTCTTCACCAGATACCAAGCGGTATCTTTCATGAAGACAAAACAAACCTTATTGGCAATGGGGTTGTTCTGGATCCTATTACTTTAAGAAAAGAATGTAATGATGTTGCTTCGATGGGTGTTGATTACAAAAAAAATCTTTTTATAAGTGAACGTGCTCACCTCATCTTACCTACCCACCGTGCACTAGATAAGGCAAGTGAACTTTCAAAGGGAAATGATAAGATCGGAAGTACTTTAAAAGGGATTGGTCCGGCTTATATGGATAAAACGGGTAGAAATGGTTTACGGGTTGGCGATTTACTGGATAAGAATTTTACAACTCAATACATTAAACTCAGAATGAAGCACCAGCGCCTGCTTGATAATTTTAATTTTGCAGAAGATATATCAAATTGGGAGGAAGAGTTTTTCGATGCACTTGAATTCCTGAAAGAATTTAAAATAGTAAATGGTGAATATTTTATCAATGAAAAAATATCAGCGGGTAAAAAAATTTTAGCTGAGGGGGCACAGGGTAGTATGCTGGATGTTGATTTTGGAACTTTTCCATTTGTTACAAGCAGCAGTACCATATCAGCAGGCGTATGTTCTGGATTAGGAATTGCACCTCAAAAGATAAAAGAAGTTATTGGAATAACAAAAGCATATTGTACCAGGGTAGGTGGCGGACCATTTCCAACAGAGTTAACTGACGCAACAGGCGATTTTTTACGCAATGCCGGAAATGAATTTGGAAGCACAACAGGACGACCCCGCAGATGTGGTTGGATAGACCTGATAGCCCTGCAATTTGCGTGTATGATCAACGGGGTAACTCAAATGGTTATGACAAAGGCGGATATACTCGATGGCTTAGCTGAGCTTAAGGTTTGTAAGGGATATAAAGTTAACGGAGAAGAAAAAAACTATGTACCTTTTCAAATGAATCGTGTTAATATTGAAGCCGTATATGAAAGCTTTGGTGGTTGGGAAACGATCGTTTCTAAAATAGATAATTATCAGGACATGCCCGGAAAAATGAAAACGTATATTAATTATTTAAATGATTTTTTAAAAGTACCGGTAAAATATATAAGTAATGGCCCCGGAAGAGACCAAATTGTAGCTACTTAAAAAAATAATAAAAAAAAGTACTTAAATATTTGGCTATTTGAAAAACTCGTGGAAATTTTACAATATTAATCCTATTAAAGTATGACATCAAAATCTGATAATTCAAAAAAGTCAGCAGTAAAAAAAGTTGCAGTATCTAAATCTGCATCTGTTAAGAAATCATCTGCAAAGTCGAAGATAGAAGACGACGATGATGACGATGATCTCGATGATATAGAGGATATGGAACCCAAAACCACCAAATCAAAAAAAGCAACTAAAAAGAAATCCGACGACGACGATGATGATGATGATGTAGAAGTAGCTGATGATTGGGAAAAAGGAGAGGAAGATGATAATTGGGATCCCGACTTTGACGAATTTGATGTACCTAAATCAAATGGTAAAAAAGCAGGCACAAAAAAAGCGGCTAAAGATGATGATGATTTTAAAGCTGATGATGACTTTAAAGAGATGGGACTTTTCAATGATATGGATGATGATGGCGAAGAAGAAGATGATTTTTAATTTATTAAGTGGAAAACAATAAGGTAATTTTTGCAATAGAAAACATCAAAGACTTTAAAATAAAAATGTTGAACTGGTCACGACGGTTCAACATTTTTTGTTTTTTAGACAATGGCTTTACCGGAAATGATGCACCTTCTTTTGATTATATACTTGCGGCCGGATGTAAAAAATCTATTTCCATTAATGGCAATACCGGATTAGAATTATTACAAATATTTTCTGATCAAAATAAACAATGGTTGTTTGGACATTTAGGATATGATGTTATAAAAAACAATGTTGTAAATCATACGGCGTTTGATAATGATGTTGATTTTGGAGATGGATTTTTCTTTATTCCCGAAATCCTTTTGCATTTGAAGGATGACAGGCTTACCATAGAATCTGAACATCACAATACAATCGAAATTTTCAATGCTATCAAAGGTCAGGATAGCTTTATTGCAAGATCCTTACAAGGGAATATATCATTTGAATATGGTATTTCCAGGGATGAATACAAAGCAAAAATACATGACCTGAAAAGTCATATACTTCGGGGTGACTGCTACGAAATTAATTTTTGCCAGCATTTTTTTACTTCGAATGTTTCAATAGACCCTGTATTCTATTATTACCGGCTTGCAGAAATTTCTCCAAATCCATTTGCTGCTTTTTATAAACTTAATGATAAATATTGTTTATGTGCAAGCCCGGAAAGGTTTTTAAAAAAGAATGGAACTACACTTTATTCACAACCAATAAAAGGAACCAGTAAAAGAGATCTTAATGATGCTGCTGCAGACTTGAAAAGTAAACAGCATCTGATGAACAGCGAAAAGGAAAAAAGCGAAAATGTAATGATCGTTGATCTGGTAAGAAATGATTTGAGTAAGATTTGTACCGAAGGATCTGTGCATGTAAAGGAGTTGTTTGGCATATATAGTTTTCCGCAGGTACATCAGATGATCAGTACCATTGAAGGAGAAATTGAACCCGGTACAAAGTGGACCGATATTATTAAAGCTTGCTTTCCTATGGGTTCTATGACCGGGGCCCCCAAAATAAAAGTAATGGAGTTAATTGCCCGGTATGAACATTTTACCCGTGGATTGTTTTCGGGTTCTATAGGTTATATAACCCCCGAAGGCGATTTTGATTTTAATGTAGTTATCAGGAGTTTGTTTTATGATGAAACAAAAAAAATAATTTCTTTTAAAGCAGGAGGGGGAATAACATTTAACAGCGATCCGGATATGGAGTATGAGGAGTGTATGTTGAAAGCAGAAGCTATTATCAGCATTTTAAAAAATGGATGATATATGATGTGTGATGTATGATTTGTAAGGTCGTCATCGTAAATCCATAAATCATAAATCATACATCACAAATCATACATCACAAATCATTTACATCATTCATCAACATCATACATTTCCTTCACGCTATCCCTTTCCTTTTTTCTTTGTATTTGGGTAAACCGTTTTATTATTAGGGATATCAGCATCGCCCAATAATAACTGAACACATTCATTTAATATCTGGTACTTCGTAGCTAAAAATAGTTGCATTTTATCGGCGGGTAGCCTAAGATCATACTGGCCATTCAAAGATAGTTTGGTATCAAATTGTGGATTGTAACGGTTAAATTGTGCAAGCACAAAATCGAGGTTTTTAGCTATGATAGCCGAATTATATTTGCCTGAAATTGTTTGTGTTTCAGAATTGTCTATTTCAATGGATGTTAATGAAGGCATTACATGATAAGGTTTTCCATCGCCTGTAGGCGTAAAGAAACCGCTGTTATTATTATTGATCGCATTAGAATGATCAGCTTCCATGATGTAATGAGTGGCAATAAATTTTTTTACGTGATTGCGGCTTTCCTGGGGAAGATAATATTGTAAAGCCCAAAAATCTTTGCTACCGCTTTTATTCATTGCCTCATATACTCTGCCGGGTCCGCCATTATAGGCTGCTATAACCAGCAGCCAATCATGCATTTGTTTATAAAGTGTAAGCAGGTATCGGGCTGCTGCATGAGTACTTTTAATATAATCCCTGCGTTCATCATAGTTTTTGTTTACAATCAGGCCAAAGTCCCTTGCGGTATAAGGCATGAATTGCCATGGACCTCCTGCACCTACCGAACTTGTTGCAGTGCTGTTTAAATTACTTTCAATAACGGCAAGATATTTTAATTCATTGGGTAAACCGTACTGAGCAAATATGTTGTCGATCAGGTTAAAATATATTAAACCCCAACTTTTCATTTTTACCAGGTTATTGCCATGAACCCTTAAATAATCCTGCATATAATTTTCTGCCAGAGGGTTTACCTGGGAAGAATATGGCAAAGAAGGATTGTACGAGAATTTGGAAAAAAGATTTTTAAATCCATATTTCGTAAGTTGGCTTATATACTGCACTTTTTCTTTTGGCGGTGCATTTTTTGTATGAATAATATCTTCAATGATGGCTTCTTCTACAACAATTTTCTCTTTGGTTGTATCTGCTTGTTCAGAAACAATAACCTGTTGCATATCTATATTACTTTCTGCATTTGCAAAAGGTAAAAGCAATGTTGTAAGCAATATGCAGATTAATATTTTCATTTATACCGGAGACAATTCAGTTTTTTTATGTTGTTGAAGCAACTCATTTGAAATATGCAACAAAGTTAACTCATCCAATTTATTAGTCATTACCTGTAAGCCAAAAGGCAATCCATTACTATGTTTGAATAAAGGAATAGATATAGCAGGCAACCCGGTAAGGTTTGCAAAAACAGTAAAAATATCAGCCAGGTATACTGCAATCGGGTCTTTATCTTTATCACCTATTTTGTAAGCAGTTGTAGGGCTGTTAGGTAAAATAACTGCATCAAAATTATTGAAGATCAATAAAGTACGGTCGAGTAACATTTTTCTAACCTGTTGCGCTTTGTTGTAATATGCATCATAATATCCTGCACTTAAAACAAATGTTCCCAGCATGATCCGCCTCTTAACTTCTATACCAAAACCTTCACTCCTGTTCTGCAGATAAAATGCTGTTAAATCTTTTACACTGTTTTCAGAACGATGGCCAAATCTTACTCCATCATATCTCGAAAGATTACTGCTTGCTTCTGCAGTGGTAAGAACATAATATGCAGGTACAATATAATCAACAAGGTCAAAATCAATTTCTTCTATATGATGTCCTGCTTTTTTTAATTTTTCAATCAGATTAAATATCTGCCCGGCTATTTCCTTATCCAATGAGGGGTGTGCCAACAACTGTTTAAAAAAACAAAACCGGTATTTTTTATTTCCTTTTGAATTGAAATTGCAAAAAGATTCTGCCGGTAAATTATCATTCATCGTACTGTCATATTCATCAGGTTTACACAATACATCCAGTAACAAGGAAACATCTGTTATATTTTTACTAAGAATTCCTATCTGATCAAATGAAGAGGCGTATGCAAGCAGGCCATAACGTGAAATACGGCCATATCCGGGTTTTAATCCGATAATACCACAAAAATCTGCAGGTTGCCTCACCGAGCCGCCTGTGTCGCTACCAAGGCTTGCCATACACATATCTGCCTGTACTGCAACAGCACTTCCCCCCGATGAACCTCCCGGTACTAACGTATGATCAACAGCATTTAAAACTTTGCCATAAACAGAATTCTCATTGGTACTTCCCATTGCAAATTCATCGCAGTTGCAGGTACCGATGATAATTGCATCTTCATCCAGTAATAATTGGATGGCAGTTGCATTATAAACGGAAATGAAATTTTTTAATATGCCTGATGCAGCGGTAACCCTGTGATCTTTATAACAGATCACATCTTTAATAGCAATTACAACGCCGTGTAATTTTTTTATTTCTGCTCCTGCCTTTCTTTTTTCATCCAGTTCGGCTGCTTTTTTTAGTGCTTCTGTTTCGTATACTTCTACAAATGCATTTAATGATCTGTTTTCGCTGATCATGGCCAGATAGAATTCCACTGCTGATAAAGCACTTGTCTCATTGTTTTTCAACTGTTGATGGTATGCTGAAATATTGCTAAAATGAAACATAAAATTAATATCGGATTTTTATATTATGCAATCAGCCGAAGAGAGCAACCCGGCCCGAAAATTATCGGAACGTAGCACACTTCGGCTGAAATACTTTGAAATTTTGTATTACTAAGAAACCTGTTGTTTACTCGGATCTTTTTCTTTCATCCCTTCTTCGATCTCACTCTTTACATTTGATTTTGCATCATTGAATTCACGGATACCACGGCCAACCCCTCTCATCAGTTCCGGAATTTTTTTACCGCCAAACATCAATAAAACAACAAGAATAATTAATATCCACTCGCTACCTCCAGGCATTCCAAACAGAAATATTGAGTTTAAATTAGTTTGTATCATAATGATAATTTAAGACACAAAGATACATTTTTTGGCCGGCAGTTGTTTGAATTTTTAACAGAAGTACTGTTAAATTAAATAATCCTGTAATAAGGTAACTTAGCGAATATATCTTCCGCATCTGGCCTTGCCATTTGCGGCCTCATTGATTGAGATACCTCTGGCACATGACATACAAAATAAACAAACTGAAATTACAATTAGCAAAAGCATAGCATTCCTTCTCATGATTGAATAAGTTAAGATTAAAAAAAATATCACAAGAAATTGGAAGGAATGATCTTACAGAGGAGTTGAAGTTAAGCGACTGCTAAAGTAATAAACAGATCTTGTAAATAAAAGCCATTTACAAAAAAAAGCAGAAATGATATTATTTCCGCTTGTAATCAATATGTTAGAGCTGCAATTATGCTTTATCCTTCTTTGTTTTTGTACCAACTGCCATTCTTTTTTCCTTGATACGGGCACTTTTACCGCTCCTTTCACGAAGAAAATACAATTTTGCACGTTTAACACGGCCAACTTTGTTTAAAACAATACTTTCAATATTTGGAGAATAGGTTGGGAACAAACGTTCAACTCCAACACCATCACTCATCTTACGTACTGTAAATGTGGCAGTTGCGCCGATACCCTGGCGTTTGATCACGTCTCCTTTAAAACTCTGGATACGCTCTTTTGCACCCTCTATAATTCTATAATTAACTGTGATGTTATCACCTGCTTTAAATGTCGGAAGCGTTGGTATTGTTGTCAACTGCTCATGAACAAAATTAATTGCGTTCATATCTATTATTTTTAACGGACGGCAAAGGTAGGGGAAAAGTTTGAAGTTTGAGGTTTGAATTCAAAAAAAAGTAGAGTTATTAAACATTTTATAAATCAAGGAAAGAATAAAGATGTCATCTCTGCTTTTTTGTACACACTTTAATACGCAATAACCAATTTTCAATACTCAATGTTCTATTATAAAGTAGGTTGCCAGTTATTTCGAATATTGATTGTTGAGCATTGAATATTGAACATTTTCCAAATCAGGTAATGAAAAAGAGATGACATCTTTTTCTTATTGTAGCGATACAAAGCTTGAAAAGATGTCATCTCTTTCTTAACGGGCAATATTTACCGCTCTTTTCTCCCTGATAACGGTTACTTTAATCTGTCCCGGGAAGGTCATTTCTTCCTGAATCTTTTGTGCGATCTCAAAACTTAATTTTTCACTATCACCATCTGTAACTTTATCTGCCTCAACAATAACCCTCAGTTCACGGCCAGCCTGAATAGCATATGCTTTTTCTACACCTGTATAAGCAAGGGCAAGATTTTCAAGGTCTTTGATACGTTGAATATATTGTTGCATGATCTCACGCCTTGCACCTGGCCTGGCACCGCTGATAGCATCACAAGCCTGTATAATAGGGGAGATCACAAACTGCATTTCCATTTCATCGTGGTGAGCACCAATAGCATTTACTACGGCAGGATTCTCGCCATATTTTTCCGCCAGTTTTGCCCCAAGCAAGGCATGGCTTAATTCCGTTTCTTCATCAGGTACTTTACCTATATCATGCAGTAAACCTGCACGTTTGGCAAGTTTTGGGTTCATTCCCAGTTCAGCAGCCATGATGCTGCAAAGATTGGCTGTTTCACGGCTGTGCATCAGCAAATTCTGGCCATACGAAGAACGAAACCTCATTCTTCCAACCATTCTGATCAATTCTTTGTGCAAACCATGAATACCTAATTCCATCGCCGTTCTTTCGCCGATGTCCATAACCTGATCGTCGAGTTGACGTTTGGTTTTTTCTACTACTTCTTCAATACGGGCAGGGTGAATACGGCCATCTGCTACCAGTCGTTGTAGTGAAAGACGGGCAATTTCTCTGCGCAATGGATCAAAAGAAGAAAGCACAATGGCTTCCGGAGTATCATCAACGATCAGATCCACACCTGTAGCGGCTTCTATGGCACGAATATTCCTTCCTTCCCTTCCGATGATGGAACCTTTTATCTCATCACTTTCCAGATTGAAAACGGTGATGGAATTTTCAATAGCCTGTTCAGCAGCCGTGCGCTGAATCGTTTGTATAACAATTTTACGTGCTTCTTTATTAGCCTTTAATTTGGCATCCTCAATGATCTCCTGTTGAATGACCAATGCTTTGGAATGAGCTTCCTGCTTTAAGCTTTCAATTAATTGAGATTTGGCTTCTTCGGCAGATAAACCCGCAACTTTTTCCAGGCGGCGAATATGCTCTTCCTGGTGTTTTTCCAGTTCAGTTCTTTTAATATTCACCACTTCAATCTGGCGATTGAGATTGTCTTTTATGGTATCATTTTCCTTTAACTGTTTCTCCAGGTTAGCCTCTTTCTGGTTAATACTTTGCTCTTTTTGCTTGATACGGTTCTCAGAATCATTGATCTTCTGGGTGCGTTGCAACACGTCCCTGTCGGAATCAGCTTTTAATTGCACGAATTTTTCTTTTGCTTCCAGCAGTTTTTCTTTTTTTAAGTTCTCTGCCTGCAATTGTCCGTCTGCAATGATCTTTTGAGCCTGAATTTCGGCTTCAGCTACCTGATTTTTAGTGTTTTTAGAAAAAAGTATTTTACCCAGGATGGCACCCGCAATCAATGCAGCCACACCTATGATGATGGAAAGTATATTCGGTTCCATTAAGTTTTATGTTTTTAGTCTGATTCACAATATTGTATATCTTACTTTTCCGGCATCAGGCCGGGCAAGATGGTTAAGTAGCGAAGTTAATGATTTTTGTGTAGAATTGTTTTGAAATGAAACATTGAAGAAAACCAACTTTGTAATTAATACCATCTTGATTTAATATGTAGTCCAAAGGACTACGTTTACATCTTAGATGGTATTATGCCGATAGAAAAAAACATTGGACTAAATATTAGTATAATCGGTATAAAGCAACACTAAAGAGCTTTATCGAGTTGAAGTTCCATTTTCTTAAGGATTTCCAGCAAATCTTCCTGAGCAACTGAAGAAGTTTCATCCGGCGATTGGGTAGCATACCATATTATTACCATGGCTATATAATCCTGCATATCCTTGCCGGCAAACTGGGTTTTATATTCAATTATTTTATCATTGATGATCTTTAAGGTCTTACGAATCACTTCCTCATCCTTTGGATTGGTTCTGATGCGGTAAGTTCTGTCGGCAATTAATATATTAATGGGAATAAGTTCTTCTGACATGATAACGGGTTTAGTTATTTAATAAATTAATGCACTTGTCAATTTCCCGGATATATTTATTGATAACCTGTTCAAATTCTTTTTTATCAGCATCTTCCATTTTTCCTGCTGCCGACTTTAAAATATGCTGTTGTTGTTCCAGCATGTTGATCTTGCCTTCCTTTAGTTCATTTTCCTGTTCTAATTTTTGAATGGTCTTTTGTTGATGTTCAGACTCTTTTGTTAACTGGGCAACCTTCTTCAATAACTCCTGGAGCTTACTGTTTATACGGTTTATATGTTCTTCTACCTGTTTCAATATTTTTTATTTTCTTATTGTTGCGTTCAGTTCCTTTTCATATGCCGTGGTAATTTTTTGCATATAAGAATCAATTTCAATGTCTGTCATTGTTTTTGAATCATCCAGAAAGGTAAAACTAATTGCCATTGATTTTTTACCCGTGCCCAATTTATCACTTTCAAATATATCAAAAAGCTGAATGGATCTCAACGCTTCGATCTTTGTTGATCTCGCCGTTTTTTCCAATGCAGTATAAGTGATCGTTTTATCCAATACTACTGCAAGGTCTCTGGTCACAACCGGAAATTTAGACACTTCTTTATAAGTGACCGTTCTGTCTTTTCCATTTGCTAAAAGCTCATCCCAGAGCAGATCGGCATAAAAAACCGGTTGTTTTACATCAAATTGTCTGAGTGTGTTTTCATCAACTACTCCCAAATATCCAATAATATTGGTATTAATTTTTATTTCAGTACAGTTATTAAAATTCTTTTTCACAGTTGCTTCAAAAGATGCATTTGTTATACCAACGAGAGATAGAATTTGCTCTACTGCACCCTTAAGATAATAAAAATCTGTTTTAGATGGTTTATTTTTCCAGTCTTGCTCATTTATATTACCACTGATATATAGTGAAAGATGGTTTATTTCGGTATAAGTTTTTTCTGGTAAAACAGCATAGGATTTACCGAATTCAAATATCCGCAGGTTATAATTTTTACGGTTATTATTGTGTGCAATTACCTGCAGACCACCTTGCAGCAAATCAGGGCGCATGATATCCAACTCTACACTCAGGTTGTTGATCATCTTTACTGATTGTTTGAGCACATTTTCGTCATAAAAATCACTGTTGGTGATGCTGTTGGTGAATATTTCATAAAAACCAAGCCCAACGAGGTAATTAGCCAGCTTTTCTTTTTGTTCAAATTTATACAGGTCTTTTTCAAGAGCCGGTGATATAGTAATGGCAGTTGGGATCTCAATATTATCCAAACCGTCTATCCGCATGATCTCTTCTACTATATCAGCGGGTAAAGTAATGTCGGGTTTATTGAAAGGAACATCCACCCAAATCTCATCGATCGTATCTCTTACGAGGTCAAATCCCAGGCTTTTTAAAATATTTTTTACGGTATCTGCGTGATAGTTCTTGCCACTTAGTTTTTTCAGGTAATGATTTTTTAATCCGACCGTTGTTTTTTGCAATGGATTCGGATAAACATCAATAACATCACTGCTGATCTCGCCACCGGCAATTTCTTTTATAAGTAAAGCTGCTCTTTTTAAAACATGTACCGTATTGCTGATATCAGTACCTTTTTCAAATCTTGCAGCAGCATCAGTTCGCAGGCCATGTTTTAAAGAGGTTTTTCTGATAAAAGAGGGATTGAACCAGGCACTCTCAATAAAAACATTTTTTGTTTCGCCGGTAACACCACTGTCCATACCACCATAAACGCCGGCCAGGCACATGGCAGATGATTCATCGCAGATGAGCAGGTCATTTGCAAATAGTTTTCTTTCCTTACCATCCAGTGTTGTAAATGGTTCTCCTTCGGAGGCCGATCTGACAATGACCCTGTTGCCTTTTATTTTATCTGCATCAAATGCATGCAATGGCTGGCCTGTTTCGTGGAGGATGAAATTAGTGATGTCAACAATATTATTGATGGGTTTTAATCCAATACTTGTAAGCTTTTCTGCCAGCCATTGAGGGCTGTCTGCTATGCTGATGTCACGGATACTGATACCACTGTATCGCTTACACGCTTCTTTATTTTCAATGGTAACCTGAATTTTCTGAGAAAGATTATCCGGTTTAAAATTGGATTTATACGGCAAAACAGCACTGATCTCTGTTTTATGGTGATGCGATAAATAAGCGCATACATCTTTGGCAACTCCTAAATGGCACATAGCATCGATGCGGTTGGGAGTAAGCCCGATCTCAAAAATATGATCCTGCCCGGGTTTAAATATTTCAGCAACTGCAGTTCCGGGAACAGTTTCAGGAGGTAAAATCATGATGCCATTGTGATCTGTACCCAATCCGATCTCATCTTCAGCACAGATCATACCTTCACTTTCAATACCACGGATCTTTGCTTTTTTTATGGTGAAAGGTTCCCCGGTTAACGGGTAAATGGTGGTCCCGACTGTTGCAACGATCACTTTTTGTCCGGCAGCAACGTTTGCAGCTCCACAAACTATATTCAACAATTTCCCATTATTAACAGAAACGGTAGTAAGTTTTAATTTATCGGCATCCGGGTGTTTTTCGCATGTAATTACTTCTCCTACTAAAAGACCCTGTAATCCACCTTTTATTTCTTCGGTTTTTTTCATGCTTTCAACTTCAAGCCCGATGGATGTAAGGATTTTAGATAATTTATACGGATCAATACTTTCAGGCACGCCCGCCTGTCCGGAAGGCAGGTATTCTCTCAGCCAATTATAAGAAATAGTCATGTATCAAAAATATTTTCAATGCAAAGATAGTTTTTTGGGTAAGATGTTTTTGTGCCTGTTTTCTATAATAATAAATAATGAAAAAAATATTTTTATAAACTCATTTTATGACAAAAATTTTTTTTCATGGTGCACAAAAATAAAATTCATGGACTGTTATTTGTGTATAAAATCTCAGTTTTTTAAGTCAGTGTGAATATAGTATGTTAATTACCCTGTTGATAAACCGTTAATAAACTAAATTTGTATGTGAATTGCCGGTGGATAATCTGTAAATTAAAGTTGATAACAGGATAATGTTAATTTAACATGAACGAATTGCCTTTATCTTAGCCGCCCTGCAGCAATGGAGCAGTTGATTCCATTTTAAGCAGGAATCAACATAAATGATACACGGAAACACTTATTGTTTTCCGTTATGATTAACAGGTTTTCAGTTTGCAATTAACCCTAACAAGTAATTATACTATTATAACATGGAGTTCACGAATATAAATAAGGATAGGAAAGTAAGGCGCAAATCAACGGTAGACCTTGGCTCGATGGTCTTCGGGAAAGTGCCGCCACAGGCAAAAGAACTGGAAGAAGCCATTTTGGGAGCCATCATGCTGGAGAAAAGTGCTTTTGATACCGTTGTGGAAATTTTAAAACCTGAATGTTTTTATGTAGAAGCGCACCAGCGTATTTACAAAGCCATGCAAGGACTGGCCATAAAAAGTTTACCTATCGACTTACTAACGGTGGTGGAGGAACTAAAATTCAGGGAAGAACTTGAATTTGTTGGTGGCCCGTATTTTGTTTCAAAACTCACCAATGCAGTTGTATCAGCAGCCAATATTGATGCACACTCCAGGATCGTTCTGCAAAAATTCATTCAACGCGAACTGATCCGTATCAGCGGTGAGATCATTGGCGATGCCTACGAAGACAGTACCGATGTATTTGATATGCTCGATGATGCAGAAACTAAATTGTTCGAGATCACCAATAATCACCTGCGTAAAAACTTCGACAGCATTGATACCGTTCTGGTAAAAACTATTCAGCGTATTGAAGATATGCGTAACCGGCAGGATGATATCACCGGTGTACCAACAGGATTTAAATCCCTTGACAGAATAACATACGGATGGCAGCAAACAGATCTTATCATTCTTGCAGCAAGGCCATCAGTGGGTAAAACTGCTTTTGCGCTTAACCTTGCCCGTAGTGCAGCCCTTCACCCCACCAAACCAACTGCGGTTGGGTTTTTCAGCCTGGAGATGAGCAGCAGCCAGCTTGTTCAAAGGATACTTAGTGCCGAAAGCGAGATCTGGCTGGAGAAGATCGCCCGTGGCAAACTGGAAGAGCATGAAATGAAACAGTTGTACAAACGTGGTATTGAAAGGCTCAGTAAGGCACCAATATTTATTGATGATTCTGCCGCACTGAATATTTTTGAATTAAGGGCAAAATGCCGCAGACTGAAAAATAAACACAATGTTGGTATGATCATTATTGATTACCTGCAGCTCATGAGTGGCAGTGCCGACCGAAACAGTAATCGTGAACAGGAGATCAGTAAGATCTCCCGGGACCTGAAAGGGCTGGCGAAAGAATTACAGGTGCCGATCATTGCGCTTTCACAGTTAAGCCGTGAAGTGGAGAAAAGAAAAGAAGGCAATAAGATGCCGCAATTGAGTGATCTGAGGGAATCGGGTGCAATAGAACAAGATGCAGATATGGTGATGTTCTTATACCGACCGGAATATTATGATATCACGGCCAATGAATTTGGTGAGAACAATAAAGGAGAAACGCATGTAAAAATTGCCAAGCACCGGAACGGTAGTCTGGAAACCATAAAACTTAAAGCACTGTTGCATATTCAAAAATTCATTGAAGATGAAGGAAGTGATTTTAACCCCGGTTTACCTAAAGAAGGCAACTGGAGGCCGGTTACGAGCTCCGGTGGCGGTGATGAAGCAAAAATGTATATACAGAAAGGAAGTAAAATGAATGATGGTGAGTTTGATGCGGATGCGCCATTCTAGGCCCCCACTATCTCCCCCGGAAGGGGGGAGGAAAAGTAGGAGATAAGTGCGAAGAAGATGTTTTGTTTTTATGTAATAAGGGAGAATGGATTTTGATTGTTCTCCATTTTTTTTATGGTGTTACCATTTTTTTATAGCGAAGAAATAACAACAGGTTCAATTCAATTGGTATTGAATGAGGATACCAGCAAACATGTGGTGCAGGTATTGCGTATGCAAAATAATGAGCAGTTAACCTTAACCGATGGCATAGGCAATATATTTACTGCTGAAATTGTTGAAACGCACAAAAAAAAATGTGCGGTCAGGATACTTTCAACAGTACATAAAAAACCTTCTGAGAAAAAAAATACCATTGCTATTTCACTCATAAAAAATACCAGTCGCTTTGAATGGTTTTTGGAAAAAGTAACTGAGATAGGCGTTCATGAGATCATTCCTTTGATATGTGAGCGAACAGAAAAACAACACTTTCGTTTTGACAGGATGAAAGGCATTTTAGTAAGCGCCATGCTGCAATCACAACAATGTTGGTTACCGGTTTTAAACGAACCTCTACGATTTGAAGATTTGGTGATGAGGCAATTTGAAAATGGTCAAAAATTCATTGCACATTGTTTACCCGAAGGCAATAAAGAATCACTTCATCTTCAAATCTCCAAATCTTCAAATCAATTGATCCTCATCGGGCCGGAAGGTGATTTTACAAAAGGAGAAATTGAATCTGCCCTTCAAAATAATTTTATTCCCGTTTCTTTGGGTGAAACCAGGTTGAGAACGGAAACTGCCGGTTTGGTTGCAACCATTTTGCTCAACACTTTTTAAAGATTCGTCATTGCGAGTAACGTTCGTCATTGTAAGGAACGAAGCAATCTAACTATAAACCTACATAGATTATTTCTTTCCAACTCTGGTGCAGGTCTCCCAACCTGTGTTTATTCCTAATTTCTTTCTGAAACCCACGACATTTTATTTTATGCGTTTATTAATTGAAAGCCATGTGACCACCAGCCAACATTTCGGGAGACCTGCCCGGTAATAAATGATGAAAAAGAAGGATTGGTGAGTTAAAATACTAATATTCCATGTATATTAGTATCTGTATTGGTTTACTCAAAATGATTTGTAATGAAGCGTAAAATATCTATTGTAACAATACTGATCTTTTTATTTGCGTGTAATATTTGCCAGTCGGCCATCAGGTATATAACTGTTTCGGGTAATGGCTTACAAAATGGAACCAGTTGGATAAATGCTTTTCCGGGCACATCGTTACAAACAGCAATCAACTCATCTGCACCTGGAGATGAAGTATGGGTTGCAGCAGGAACTTATTTTACTACCAACACCGCTAATAGAAATATTTATTTCAATATGCTGAATGGCGTGGCAGTGTATGGAAGTTTTAATGGTACAGAAACAACTTTATCACAAAGAAATTTTGTCTGTGGTTTCTCTTCCTTTCTTAGTGCAGAGATTGGAGCACCGGGCATAGCTGATAACAGTTATCATGTAATTAATAACAGCAGTTTAAATAATACAGCCTTATTAGATGGCTTTACTATTACAGGAGCGAATGCCAATTTTGATTTGCTGGGTAATGATAACCGCAGCCTCGGCGGTGGCATATTAAACAATGCTTCTGGCGGTGGCTTATGCAGCCCGACAATACGAAATTGTTTATTTACCGGTAACTCAGCATTATTTGGTGGTGGTATTTTCAATCACGGACAAAACGGTGGCAACGCCAATCCTGCAATTACCAATTGCATATTTGCATTTAACACAGCAACAAGTGGTGGTGGCGGTATTGATAATTTTGGATATAATGGCAATGCGAGCCCAGTTATTACCAACTCAATTTTTTACAACAATATCGCTTTATCCAGAGCCGGGGCAATGTACTGTTGGGGTGGTGGTAATGGTAATGCAAGTCCGGTTGTATTAAACTCGGTGTTTGTGAATAATTCATCTGTAGATGGTGGAGGTATTGTTTCTGACCGGAAAAATTTTGTATCCGGTAATTCTGGCACTGCCAACCCAACAATTCGCAACTGTATTTTTTGGGGTAATACGGCATCAGGCACCGGACCACAGTTTTATATATTAGGAGCTGCAAATTTTACTGCTACTTTTAGTGCCATAGATATAAGCAATCAAATTGTACCACATACAATTAGCGGGCCAGGCACGGGTAATATTTTTACAGCGCCGGTTTTTATGAACATAGCCGATGCAGATGGTGCAGATAATTGCTGGCTTACATTTGATGATGGTTTGCAGTTACAAACAGGATCTGTTGGTATTGATGCCGGTAATAATACAAGTGTACCATTGTTTGATATAAGAAACTACAACAGAATAGGCAATGCTGTGGTGGATATGGGCGCTTATGAATTTCAATCAATCAACCTGAACCTGAAAATGTTCCTGCAAGGTTATTACACAGGAGCCGGTACTATGCAACCGGTATTAAACAACCATGCGGTATCGTTATCAACTTCTTTACAAACAGATACGATTTCTCTTGCATTACATCACCCAACTACTTATGCTTTGATTGATTCGAGGAAAGCAGTACTGCAAACCAATGGATCAATAATGGTAAACTTTATCCAACCCGATGGGCAATATCATATTGTTATCAGGCATAGAAATACTGTTCAAACATGGAGTGCGTTGCCCCTGTTTTGCAGTGCTTCCACTCCTTTGTATGATTTTTCTACCGATGCCAACAAAGCATTTGGCAATAATCAAATTGAAGTTGAACCAAATGTCTGGGCATTCTACACCGGCGATCTGAACCAGGATGACTTCATTGACGGAAACGATTTTCCGGCTTTTGATACGGATAGTTTTAATGGAGTGAACAGTATTTATGTTGCAACAGACATGAATGGAGATGGATTTGTGGATGGAAATGATTTTCCTGTTTTTGATAGCAATAGTTTTAATGGAATTTCTTCAATGCATCCATAGAATGGTTTGAGGTTTGAGGTTCGAAGTTATGCAACCTTTACCTTGGACTTAAAACTTCAAAAATCAAACAATTCATCAAACAATAATTACCTTAGTACTTAAACACTTGATTTATTGGCATTTCTATCTAAATACTTTCCAAAAAAAATAATTTCTCCTTTTCTCCTGATTTGCCTTTTTTCAGGTATGGCATTTGCCCAGGAGCATGTGTTGAAATTTCACCATTTCGGTGTTAACCAGGGATTATCACAAAGTAATGTCACTTGTATTATGCAGGATCACCTGGGGTTGATGTGGTTTGGCAGCATTGATGGACTAAATGTTTATGACGGCTTTAAAAACACAATTTACAGAGAGGATCTAAAGAAAAAGAATGGTTTGAAAGGTGAGCGTATATTAAGCATTCTTGAAATTGATTCAAATGAAATTGCTGTTGGAACACGTGCGGGCTTAAACATTTATCATCGTGACCAGGATTCATTTTCGCTTCATACTTTTAAGGCTGGTTCCCAAAATGTTAATCTTCTTAAAAAGGAAAAGGGAAGCCTGTTGATGATACTAAAAGGGAAACTTACCAACTTTGATTTAAACACAAAAAAATTTACAGAAATCCAAACTAATTTTTCTGTTCAATGGGATGACCTCTTAAAAAAAAGCAGTACTGGTAAACATCATTCACAATATTTATATAGCAGGCTATACGATATTATAGAAAAATGGCCACAGGATTATGAAAAAATAAGCTCCGTTATTATTGCCAATGAAGTGAATGACATGATGCATGATACTGCCAAACAGGTACTTTATCTTGCCACAAGTGGTGGGTTTCTAAGTTATGACTTATCTACATCCACGATTTCAAAAATACTTATTCCGGGTTGTATGAAATCTTTGAATCGTTTTGGAGACAATTTAGTTGTTGGTTCAAAAGATAGCGGACTTTATATATTCTCCGTTGCACCGAATAAACTTATTGCTCATTATTCATCCGATGAAGGCGGTAATCAAAGCATTTCCGGTAACTATGTGCGAACACTTTTTATAGATCGCCAATTAAATTTATGGGCATCTGCTTTGGGTAGTGGTATAAATTATTGCAGCCTGATTCCGCCAATTGCTCATGCTGTTTTCGCTTATGAAAATTCCTTTACACAAATAAAACCAACATATTATATCCAGGCAATGGCGGAAGACAAGGACAATCATATTTGGTTATCTGATGTTAGAGGAGGCTTATTTGTTTTGGACAATCAATACAAAATTATAAAATCATTTACACCAGAACAAATTGATCCCATACGTAAACCTTTTTCTATTCAACAAATTTATGTGAGTAACAAAAATGCGGTTTACCTGCTTACTGAAGACGGCCTTTATTATACTGTTGACCACATTCACTTTCAGCATATCATGAATGAAAATAATACTGTGAATGAAGGGAGTATGTTTTATATGATTCGATTGAGTGACACAGTTGCTGTTCTTTCAACGAGTGCATGTTTAATACGATTCAATCCTGCATTAAATGTAATTTGTACAAGTGATACATTAAGCGTAAAGGAAAGTGGGAACCTGTTTATTTACGGCGATCAATCCGGAAATATATATATTGCCGGAGTGGTAGCCGGGATTAATATTTATCGTTATACCGGTAAAGTTCTAACAGCAATCAAAAACATTGATTTGAAATTGCGTTTAACAGGCGCCCACGAAGAAAAGGATATGATCTGGTTTTCAACATCACGGGGCATTTTGGGTTTGAATAAACATACTTTTTCCTATTCACTTCTTGATGAAAATGATGGGTTAACCAATCAATATCTGTGTGCTCTATTACCAGACCCGATAGAGCACAATGCTTTTTGGTGTTCAAGCCATAAGGGGATTTTTAAATATAATACAGACAGCAAACATTCATTTCCACTTGGTTTAAACGAAGGGCTTTCAACACTGGAGTTTAATACAAATTCATTTGCTCAACGAAAAAGCGGCGATTTTGTTTTCGGTAGTATTGATGGAATTACCTACTTTAACCCAACTAAAATACAACGGGATTATAAACCGAATGAACTGGTGCTTTTTAACCTTAAACTGAATAATGAGTATCCCAATGAAACAAACAGTAAACTGACCGGCAATGAATATTCAATTCCCTATGCATATAATTCGATCTCATTTCGTCTGATGCAGATCAACTTTCCGAACCGTGATATTCAAATTAAGTATAGACTGGAAGGCCTGGAAAAAGAATGGAATACAGGAACCAATCCTATAGACATACGATACCCTAATTTAAGAGAAGGCAGCTATAAATTTGTAGCACAATATAATAACCGGAGTACAGGAACCGTTGAGAAAATATTTTATTATTTCCGTATTCATGCACCCTGGTATAGAACATGGTTTGCTTATATCATTTACTGTTTACTGCTTGTATCAGCATTATGGCTATCCGGCTGGATATACTTCCGCAGGAAGTTAAAACTACAAAAAGCAGCCTTGGCTAAGCAACAAATGCTACTAAATGAAAGAAACAGGATCAGTGCCGATCTGCATGATGATATTGGCGCAACCCTCAGCAGCATGAACATTTACGGCGATCTGGCAGCCAATGTATGGGACACCAAACCACAGGAGAGTAGAAAGATGATTGAAAAAATTTCGGTTACTTCTAAAGATCTAATGAACAGGATGGGCGATATCATCTGGAGTATGAAACCTGCTGACGAAGAAAAATATACATTGGAAGCAAGGTTGAAGAATTACAGCAACGAATTACTCACGCCAAAGAACATTGAATGTGATTTTGATATTGAAGAAAAGCTGGCAGCATCTATTACCAATCCTGAAGTAAGGAAAAATATATTGCTGATAGTAAAAGAAGCCATTAATAATATTGCAAAATACAGCGGGGCAATAAATGCACTTGTATCGCTTAAACAACAAAATGAAACCGTGCTGTTAACCATCAGTGATAATGGAAAAGGATATGCGGTAGAAAATATCCCAAAGGGAAATGGATTAAATAATATTCAGCATCGTTGCAAACAATTAGAGGGCACCTGCATTATTAAACCCATAGTTGGAAATGGTGTTACAGTAGTATGTAGTTTCCCTATGACTAAAATTAGTCATACCAGTTAAACCGCCACTGCTTACTTTTACAATATGGTACGGATAGCAGTATATGATGATAACAGATCAAGAAGAGAAAGCCTCGAAGTATTTATGGAGTTGACGCCTGATTTTGAATTTGCAGGCAGTTTTGAAAATTGTGCTAACATCCTGGCAGATATAGAAGCAACAAATCCCGATATCATTTTAATGGATATAGAAATGCCTGTTGTAGATGGTATTGACGGGGTGAAGTTGGTAAAGCAGCATCACCCGCAGGTAAAAGTGATCATGCAAACCGCTTTTGATGATGATGAAAAAGTATTTGCTGCTATACAGGCCGGTGCTGAGGGATATATATTAAAAACCGCTTCCATTGTACAAATTGCACAAAGCATTGATGAAGTAATGAATGGCGGTGCCAGTATGAGCCCTTCTATTGCATTGAAAGTAATGCGTTATTTCAGCCGGCAGCAAAAAACCGATTATAAACTTACCGCGAAAGAATCCGAAACACTTAAACTACTGGCACAGGGCCTTAGCTATAAAATGATTGCAGATAACATGGCCATCAGTTATTTTACGGTCAACAACCATGTAAAAAAGATCTACGAAAAATTGCAGGTGCATTCTATGGGTGAGGCATTGGCATTGGCACACAAAGAAAAACTTGTGTAGGGTTTTTATGAACAGGTAGCGATCGTACAATTCTTTATTTTCGATTTTTCTTAATATCTAACAACTATTATTGCCTGTATCACTGTAGAAAGCTGAAGCATGTAAATCTGTTATTAGTATTTTAAAAAAGATACTGCAAAAATTTATTGTTTTAGCATCAAGCACTTTGCTTTTTTTTACAGCGATGGTTATCTCCTCTGTTGTATAAAGTTGTAATAGAAAATAAAAATCCTGGAGCAGGCCACGGCTCAGCACCCTTTCTATGATATAATTTTTATGTTTCTCAGGGTCAATTTTTTCAATGGAAGTATCCCAAAAAAGAAATTGCGAAAAAGGGAAATCGCCTTTTTTAATTTTTCTGGTAAGAACATCTTCAGAGAGATATTTAAAATATTGCGACATTTTTATGCAGTCTGGTATAAAAATAGAATAACTATACCCAGCCAAACCTATGCTTTTTTACCATTTTTGGCTAAAGATAAAAAAATCAGTTCCGCCAAATCTATATACTTTAACCCACATTTGGCGTATCTGAAACTTTTTCAAACAAGTCTTTTAGCAGTACAACATTATCAATATGATTGATGCTGTGCTCATTTTGCTTCAATCCAAATGTTGTTACCAGCGTTGTAAACAATGTGCTCCTGGTATTACTGGCTGCTTTGTATGCCATTACTTTATGCTGCAAAGCGGCAGCATATTTTGCGGTAAGTTCATAAGACGTTCCGGTAAATTTCATTTCGCACAGGTTAATGCAGCGGTCTGCTCTTTGTATTACCAAATCTATTTGAGCTTTTTCTTTTTTATTATACCAGGCACTTTGTTCGCTGTACAAAGCCCCAATACCCAAACTGTTTTTTATATTTTGAATATGTTTCAGGCACAAATTTTCAAAGGCATAACCACTCCAGCTTATATAGCTTTGACTATTGCTGATGGTAGCCCAGGTGCCAGCCTTAAATGATTTAGCAGTTTCAATAAATTTCAGGTAAAACAAAGAGTATTCATCCGTAAGCCGGTAAATCCTGTCTTTTGATTTTTTATTTAATGGTATATAGGAACTTATAAAACCACTTTCTTCTAATTCAGTTAAAACTTCGGTTAGATAACCACCACTTTTTAATTTGGCCAGTTTTACAATTTCACCGCGAAGTAATCCCATTTGTTTACTGCCCAATGCTTTTATTATACTTATGTGTACGGTTGCATTATTATACAATGCTGCATATAGTTTGTCAAATTCATTGCGTAACAATCCTTTTTTTGAAAAGCAGATATTGTCAATATTTTGCATGGCGCTTTTACCGGGTTCAACAGCTTCCAGATATAAAGGTACTCCACCCATTGCCATATAAATTTGTGCTATCTGGTACTGATCTAATTTTATTTTTTTTGTGGTAAAAAATTCCTGTGTTTCGGCAAGGGTAAAGGGGAGCAATTTCATTTCCCTGGTAATGCGATTGTGAAGTCCGCCTTTATTGTTAATTACCTTATTTATCATCCAACTGGCTGCCGAGCCACAAATGACTACTACAATATCGGTACGTTTGGTACACCAACTATTCCAAAAATAATCGAATGCGGCCAAAAAACCGGAGTGCATCGTATCTAACCAGGGCAGCTCATCAAAAAAAATAACTTTCTTCTTTTTGCTTCTTAATTTTTCTACGTATTGTGTGAGCAGCACAAATGCTTCCTGCCAATGTGCCGGTGCTCTAGGCGCAAAATCTTTACCACTATATTTACCCAGTGCCTGAGCAAAATTATACAACTGTTTTTCTGCTACTGTGTTAATAGTGCCCGAAAACTCAAAGCACATTGTCTCTTTAAAAAACTGCCGTATTAAAAATGTTTTGCCAACCCTGCGCCTGCCATACACAGCAACCAGTTCGGCTTTAGGACTATTTAAAATACTGTCAAAAGTAGCCATTTCTTCTAATCTTCCTGATATAGTAAATGGCTGTAAACTGCTCATTTTGCTGACATTTTATTTTTTAGTTCCGCCAAATGTACTATTTTTTAGTAAGATTTGGCGTAACTAAAAATAATGAATATTTTAAATTTGTCATGCTACACAACTGATTTTAAATGTATTCCATGTAACAGTTATCCAAATAACATTTTTTCTTTTGCCAACTTCAGTAACTGTGGAGTAGAATTTACATTCATTTTTTGTATTAAATTTTTTCTGTGTGTTTCAATGGTAAAAGGACTGAGGAAAAGTTTTTCTGCAATCCGGGGGCCATTCAATCCATCGGCTAACAATTGCAGTATTTCTTTTTCTCTACGGGTTAATGCCGGAATATCACTTAATGTACCTGAAATGGAAGCAAATTGACCGAGCACTTTTTCATTGGCAGCTTTGCTCAAAAATACTTTGCCATTCATTACACTATCTATTGCTTCAAGCAGTTCATTTCTTTCTAGGTTTTTTAATAAGTAACCATTTGCGCCCCGATGCAACAACTGGGTAATGATAGCCGCATCAGCGGAAGAAGTAAGCCCTATGATCTTACTGTATTTATTTTTCTTTCTTATTTTATCACACAATTGCAGTCCATCTATATCAGGCAGGCTTATGTCGAGCAGTATTATTTCGGGTTCATTGTTTTCTAAAAACTGCAGGGCTGCTTCACCGGTTGTTGCAGTTGCATAAATGTTTAGATGAGCAACATCTTTCAGCATCATTTGAATACCTCCGGCTATTAATGGATGATCATCTATTATCATTATTTTTATCATGTTACAGTTTTAAATCCGGTGTTTTGTTATTGAGTGTATTTCAAATTGTTGCTGCCACGAATGCACGAATAATAAAGTTTGTGTTTTATTAGTAAGTTTATTTTTTTGCCACTGATTCACTGATTTTTTCTCCCCCGATTCGTGTCCACACGAACCGTAACTGTTTATTAATATTGGTTCGTGGTGACACGACCCAAGGCGGTGGGTGGTCTCAAACCAAGAGCATTGAAACACTTATGATGAGGAACCGAATTAAGGAAGAGAAGTGTGGGCTAAACCTTTGTTCGCTTCTTTTAGACTTTTAAATATAACCAGCTTTTATTGCAAAACTTACGAGTTCTCCTGTTGATTTGGAGTTTGTTTTTTGCAGCATTCGCTGGCGATGGTTGTCAACTGTTTTTGTAGCAATATTAAGTTCCGAAGCTATTTGCTTACTGCTTCTCCCTGTTGCCAGGTAAGCAAGCACTTCAAGTTCCCGTGGGCTGATTGCCGGAAGAACCTCATTACTTTGGAAAAGTGTTTGGCCATCACTGCAAAAAAAATGCTGGCAGGTTTCATGTTGGGTATCAAGAATACTCATCATAGCCGGCCCTTCTTTCTTTACGTGAGAAATATCAGTAAGCAGGGTAAGTCCGTAGAGTACATTACCATTTTCATCAGCTATGCTATCTACAAATTGAACCATGATCCATTTGTACAAGCCTTCTTTATTTTTTATACGAATATAGATCGTTGCATGTAGGTGCGACTTTCGTTCTTCATTAACATGTTGAATATTGGCCATCCAATGATTGGTAAAGGCAAACATTTGC
>JANOPU010000057.1:0-2546 GCA_031422055.1 Ferruginibacter sp. | reverse complement strand
GGCTCCGCAATTAATAATTATTCTCATAAATATTTATCTGGTAATGCTTTTTTATTACAAGAGAAATTCAGCATCATTTCTTCCGAAGTATATTCATACTATAAACTGTTTCCAGGAGCACAAAATTTGAATCATTTTTTATAACATCATTAAAATAGGCAACTGAACCAAAGTTTCTGTAAGGCTCGTTTTCAGGGATCGTGGTATCATGAAGACAAACAATTCCTTTACTAGTCAATTTCGACAGGACGATCTGCCAGTCATTCTCTAGTCCTTTATAAGAATGATCTCCATCTACTAAAATAAAATCAAGTTGCTGAGGTATCTTATTGATGATCTCCATATTATTACTGTATCCAAATAGGAATCTTGTTTTATGAAAAACCTGATTCCTTTTCAATTCCCTTTCAGTCATTATAAATCCGGGATTTTGTTTTTTATTCTTTGATTCAAATGGGTCAACACAAATCAATTCCCCATTTTTCTCCAAAGACATCGCTATGATTGAAGCAGTAACGCCCATGTATGTTCCAATTTCCAATGCATTGCTTTTGCCGGAAGCATATTTCTTCAAACAATCTTTTTCAATCTGATTCATCTGGCTGTGAGGGCTTGCCAATCTCAAAGAATGTAACAGATTGAGTATGCGGGGCCTTCTGTAAAGCCATGCCGGGGGATTATTTTTTATCATGTTTCGATTTTTCCCCCACATAAGTATAATGTCTTCCAAAAGGTTTACATAGTTTTTTTAAAATAGGATTTTTAAAATCCCTGACACATAATCTGTATGGAGCTACTCCCGGAAGTAACAAAAATTGAAAATGATTACTTTCAGTATGTGTGAATTGCATGCCTGCTTTTCGAAAATAAGACCGTATATGAAAAAAAGTAAAAAAATTCTCATGTGGCTGTACCCCACTACCTGAATTAAAAGGTTTTCCTGTTATCCAGGTTTTAAACCACATCAGAATCATGCCATTAAAATAATTTTCGGTCGTTAATACAAAAACACCTCCTTTCTTCAATACCCGATTCATCTCATTTGCCATTATTTGTGGATGTAACACATGTTCCATGGTCTCACATGAAATGATACAATCAAAAGTTTCATTTTCAAAAGAAAGTTGCTCTGCATTTTCAACTTGAAAAGTAAGATTCGGTAATGATCCATCAACTTTAGCTGCGGCTATGCGAATAGCTGCAGGTGAAAAATCTGTACCTACAATATTTGATCGGACATATTTCTTTGCAAGCCAAATGGAAAAATCACCTCTGCCTGCTCCGATCTCCAGTACTTTTTTATCATTCAGATCCGGTAACAATTTCATAACGGTCTGGTACCAGGGTTGATGAAGTGTTTCAAAATCACTTTCAGATATACCCAGAGTTTTATGCCAATCGTTGTATAGTTCTTCTTTTTCGCTTTCGTTAAGCATACCAATAATTATTATTGATCAATAAATGCTTTTTCAAGTATTTCTTTCCATCTGGCTCCATAATTATCCCAGCTAAATTCTTCTACTTTTTTCCTGGCGGCAACAGCCATTTCTTCTATTTTTTGCGGATGATCCAAAAAGAATTGTATGGCCTGCTTCAGTTCACTTTTATTTCCTGCATTAATGGTATATCCGTTAACGCCATCATTTACCAACTCACTGGAACCCGAATTTTTTGTGCCAACTACCGGTAACCCACAAGCCATTGCTTCAAGTTGCACCTGAGCCAACCCTTCAAAATAACTGGGAAAAAGAAAAACGTTTGCGCTGTTAAACAGTGACTGTCTTTCATTTTTTGCTATAACTCCTTGATTAATTACATTATTGGGAAGTTTTATTCCGTCCGGAATTTTTCCATAACCGGCAATAATCAATTTGGCCTTAGGAATATTCATTTCACTCCAGGCTTCGAGGAGCAATGGCAAACCTTTCCTTGGAGAAAAGGAACCTAAAAAAAGAAATGTGATATCCCCATTTAAAATTTCTTTATTTGGGGTAAACTTGAATTCATCGATAAAAGTACCAAAAGGGTTCAATTTTATTTTATCACTTAATATACCATTCTCTACCAATGTTTGTTTCACAAATTCACTGGGCACTACGATCACATCGGCAAACTCCATTTCCCTGCATTCCAGTTTTATAAATTCTTTCCTTTTTGGGGCTATTTGTTCCTTCCAATCGGGATATAATTTACTTAAATCATCATATATCTTTTCTTTACTTAAAGGATGTCCGATACTAACATCCAGGAAAAATTTTTTCCCTAGTGCTTTACAACGTTGTGACAGTATCCAGCTTGAAGTATCAAAACCAATTACAATGTCACTTTCAATAATTGCTCTGTCCGGAATTGATTGCTGGAATTTTAAATTCCTTTTATAAATAAGATCTTCCGGGTTTACCGTATTACGCATACCCAATATTGTCTGGTATTCAAGCAAAGGCAATGTTTTAAGTTTTTTTGCAGGAATGTTATCTATGATCCTGTTACTTATCTTTTTATAGATATTTGGAGGCAATAAATGCAAAAATCTGGCTTTAAAACTA
>JANOPU010000056.1:0-6656 GCA_031422055.1 Ferruginibacter sp. | reverse complement strand
CCCGCAGCACCACCACCGGTGGTAACTTCAAGCCCGGCTACTTTACCCACCAATAATTGCTCTGAAGAAGCAATATTACCTTTCTGAAAATCTTTGGCAGTTACTTGTGTAACGGCACCGGTTAGGTCAGCTCTTTTCCTGGTACCATAAGCAACTACAACCACTTCTTCCAATTTTTGATCTGATTGAACAAGGCTTACGTTAACAGAGTTTTTTCCGCCGATAGAGGCTTCTTGTGTAGCATAACCAATTGAAGTGAATATCAATGCAGAAGCATTTGCCGGTGCAGATATCCTGAATGAACCATCGGCTGCTGTTTTAGCAGTTATCCTGGTTCCTTTTACTGTAACCGTAACGTTTGGAACGGCATTGCCGCTTTTTGGGTCAGTTACATTACCGGTAATAACATTTTGTGCCAATGCTGAAAAAGTACTCAGCAAAAACAACAACGCTACCGATAAGATTTTCGGAATTTGTACATTCATTTTTCTCATAATGTAGTATTCAATTTTAGTTTTTAAAAAGGCAATCTGTGGGTTTAAAATAGCAATGTGTAATATGTACACAAAAGTAGATGATTTTAACGAAAAATTAATATATTGTTAAAAAAAATATAATTAATACAGCTAAATATTCAACAAGCCGGAAATCTGTCAGAAAAATCTAGTTATAAAACAAAAATTATATTAAAAAGGCTGCTTTTGAGTTATAAAAAATCAAAAATCAATCCCGGCCCATTTCTTTTTCTTTTTTTCGTATTTGCCATAATTAAATTTGTATAATTTACCGGGCCGGTGGGGCACATCCTGTTCAATTTCGTCGAGGTCTATTAAAAAATCCATGGCAAAGAATTTTTTTCTGAAATTCCGCCTGTCCATTTTGGTATCTAAAATAGCTTCATATAAATTTTGTAGTTCCCTTAATGAGAATTTTTTGGGTAACAGGTTAAAGCCAAGCGGGTGTTCCTGTATTCTTTTTTGAAGCCGTAAATAGCAGGTTTCAAATATTTGCTGGTGGTCAAATGCCAGGTCTGATATATTATCTATATCATGCCAATGCAATTCATTGTCGGATTTATTTAGTTGATGATGTTGAATATTTATTAGTGAGCAATAGGCTACAGTTACAACCCTTCCAGCCGGATGCCTGTTTATACAACCGAATGTTTGCACCTGCTCAAGATAGATATCATTGAGTCCTGTACGTTGTTTTAATATTCTGTAAGCAGCAGCATCGAGGTCTTCATTGATATCAATCAGGTCTCCCAATAATGACCATTTGCTTTGAAACTTCTTTAAATCACTACGGATCAATAATACTTTCAATTTATTTTCATCAAAACCAAAGATCACACAGTCAACCGATAAAGCAATCCTGTTGATACTCTCAACTTCAGATTGAATTGTTTTTAAGGTCTTGGTGTTTTTTTGATTCAAACTTTCTAAAGTTAATGACATGGATAACAATTAATTTTTATTGCCACGAGTGCACAAATAAAGTGTTTTAAGAAATCTTAATTAGTTATTCGTGGTATAACTTGAAATTCAAAAAGTTCTAAAAGGACATATTAATCCCCTTTTATAATTTTAATTGTTTGTTTTTGTTGAGATGCAAAGATGTTGAGCATATAAACTCCATTTGCTAATTTTCCTGCTTCCGTTATTTCAAATACATTATTACCAGCAGATAAAGAGATATTTTGTTTTAGCAGTTGCTTTCCCGTCATATCTGTAAGCGTATAAAATACCTCGTCTTTTATTTCAGATTCTATATTTATCTGTATTTTATCTGTAAATGGATTGGGAGACGTTTCAACGGTCCAGCCTTTGGCTACTGTACGTATCCTTACAATGGCACTGTATTTGAAATCACCGTCTTTGTCGATACTTTTTAAGCGATAATAATAAACAGGAGCCCTGTTTCCAATGATGATATCCGGATAACTATAATTGCTGTTGCCCGTTGCGGTTATGTTTGCTACCATTGAAAAATCCCTTCCGTCGGTACTGCGTTCCAGTTCGTAACGGCTAAGGTTCAGTTCATCATTTACTGTCCAGGTGAGCAGGTTATTATTTCCATTGTTCTTTCCGTTGAAACTGATCAAAGAAACCGGAATGGGAATAAATTGATTTAAGAAAACACGGTATTCGCCGGGCTGTAAAGGGAATGACTGGCTTCCACCCGTTGCCGTTATTGTTGAACCGGGGTTCAGGTAATCATACCAGGTGCCTGCAACCGGAAAGGTAACAGAACCGTTTAGTGCTACCACATCAAAGTTTCCAATTACAACCAGGTGATTGCCGCCTTGTGAAACCCTGAACCTTTTAAATGCAGGGGTTAAATTATAATCCATCTGGTTTGAGGTAAATAAATTACCATATATGGGATTTTGTCGAAGCCTGGCTAAAGCACTGGTTACCTGGTATAATTTCTTTCGGTTTGCATCAACGAGATAATCCCATCTGATCGGTTTATTATCTGTACGGCAGTTAGGACTAATGGTTCCGTTCGGACAATAATTTATCGAAAAATCATAACCCAGTTCTCCGAATTGCCAAAGCATTTTTGGACCCGGAATGGTATACAAAAATGCGCTGACCAGTTCCATTCTTTTTAAAGCAGTTGGAAGGTTTTTAATATCATACCCACCCGAAGCATTGCCGTATAAGAGGTTATTGGTCATCAGCCTCTCTTCATCATGGCTTTCCATATATGTGATGAGGAATGGGTTTGCCCAGCCTCTTTCCGTAAAAATGTTATTTCTTAGTTCCCATGTACCACATGGGCCTGAGGCATTACCCTGGGCAGCCTGGCCATAACTACAATGGGAGTTCCCCCAAAACATCAGGCCATAATTAGACAGGTCAATTTCTTCACTGTTTTCTGCAAAATGCTCAAGCACTGCATAGGATCCTGCAGATTTTAACTGCATGGTATCATAATATCTTTTCCAGATAGCAACCCTGCTGCCATCATAATTGCCCCATGATCCCACATTGCAATTTGCACCGTTTCCATCACAGGTTTGAACTTGTGTAAATCCTTTAGAAAGGTCAAATCGGAATCCGTCTAATTTGTAATTCACCAGCCAGTGTTCTATAACCCTGCTCGTAAAATATCGTGTGGCAAGGCTCTCATGGTTCATATCAAATCCAACATTGAATGCATGTTTGGCTACAGGGTTAAACCAGGGGTTGTTTGATGCAGGCCTGTTATTGGCTGCATCCCAATACAACTGAACCATCGGCGCCAGTCCGAATGAATGGTTTAAAGCAATATCCATGATCACAGCAATTCCTTTTTTATGGCAGTTATCAATAAATTGTTTTAAGCTATTTGGCGGGCCATAAAATTTATCAGGGGCAAAATAATAATCGGGGTTATAGCCCCAACTTAAGTTTCCTTCAAATTCATTGAATGGCATTAATTCAATAGCAGTAACACCCATGTTTTTTAAATAATTCAACGTGTCATTCAATGTTTGCCAATCATGTGCTGCTAAAAAATCACGGAGCAACAACTCATAAATTACAAGCTTTCTTTTATCTGGCCTGGTATAACCGGTTGTTTGCCAGTTAAAGGCCGTCTGGTTGGTTTGCAAAATGCCTACAATACCGGAAGTAAGTCCGGTTGGGTATGCTTTTATTCCCGGATAAGTTGCAACCGGAATAAACGGATCATTCCAGGGGTCCAGTATTTTTTCGGCATATGGTTCACCAACTTTTAAGATTCCATCAACAAGGTATTGATATGAGTATTCTGTTCCGGGTGTTAAACCGGTAAGCCTCAGCCACCAGTAGTTCCCGTCGGGTGTTTTTTTAAATTGATACGTCGTTTGTTCACTCCAGTTACTGCCGGGGAAATCACCAATAACAGCCACCCTGTTCTTATTGGGGGCATAAAAAACTAATGTGGCAGCTGTATTGTCAGCTTCATAATTGATACCATCCCTTACTCCTGCAGGTAATGATTGAATACTAACAGTGCCGGCTACATAAAATTGAATGGTATCTCTTTTTACAACGCTTCCGTTATCAGCTTCCATCACCAAAACCTGATTACCGGCAACAGTAATAGTGGGGGTTGCAGATATTGTTGTTGCAGCTAAAGCTGTTTGAACAACAGTACCATTGAAGTATAATTTTAATGTAGCTGCATTATTCGAAATACCCGTCATGGGTATGGTATTTCCAATAACTTTTGTAATGGTTTCCGGTTGCGATAGAAAAGTTGGCTGAGTTAATGGCAGGGTGAATCTTGCAGCCAGAGCTGTGGTGTAAATGGGGATATACATATCACTGCCATCGGTATTTCGCTGCACTTTTGTGCCAAGCCCATTTCTGAAAAGGATGGCTACCTTCTGAATCGTCTCACCCGGGTCTACTATTCCAAAGTAAGCACGCAATCCACCAGTAATGGTAAATGACCATCTGCTGCTGCCCAGAGAAGTTGCCTGTAAAGCAACATTTGGGAGATTAAAATTCTGGCTGAACTTAACATATTTCCAAGGGGTAGCGCCAGTGCTTAGGTTGGTTATTACACCTATATGAACATAAACATCAGAAGTTGGTGTATAAAAAAATAATCCCTGGTTTCCTTTTGATGCATCAACAGTTACCGTGAATGGGGTTGAACTTTCCTGTGCAAAGTTTGGTGTCCAGGTAAGCAACTGCGAAAATGAAGTTACAGCGCATGAAATTAATAAAAAAGATAGTAAAACTCTTTTCATAGCAAACAATTTAATGTGTAAAATACACACAATATTTCAAATTTTGATAAATGTGTTAATAACATGTTGCAATTTTGGTCAATAAATTAAACGAAAAATTTTCCCGGAAGAATAAGGAATACGAAATAAGAAATGTAAAATAAGGAACTTGAGCCCTTTAAGTATTTGTAATGCTGTTAGTTATGCCGGGCTTTTATATTTTCTTATTTCTTACCATGCGTTTCTTATTCCTCATTTTTTTCTGAAATAATTTTCAAAAATTTTTCTAACTTAATATTTATTGTATATTTATCGACGTGTATTTTTTACACATCATGTTTTTTTACTTCTAAACGATTGCTATGTCTTCACAACCGGTTTCACCACAAAAAAAATTAACTTTTTGGGAATTATGGAATATGAGCTTTGGATTTTTTGGGATTCAGTTTGGATTCGAATTACAAAATTCAAATGTTAGCAGGATATTTGAAACACTTGGTGCCAATAAAGATGAGATACCTATTTTATGGATTGCCGCCCCACTTACAGGGTTATTGGTACAGCCGATTATTGGTTATTTGAGCGACAGAACATGGCATCCCTATTGGGGAAGAAGACGTCCATTCTTTTTTATTGGAGCTATATTGGCTACCATCGCTTTGTTTATAATGCCCAATTCCCCAACATTGTGGATTGCAGGCGGAATGCTATGGATTCTTGATGCTTCTATTAATATTTCGATGGAACCTTTCAGGGCTTTTGTTGGGGATAAATTAACTCCGGCACAGCGTACTACAGGATTTGCAATGCAAAGTTTTTTTATTGGGATAGGTTCAGTTATTGCAGCATTACTTCCCTGGATTTTTACAAACTGGTTTAATGTAAGCAATACTGCTGCAGCAGGTCAAATACCGGCGTCTGTTAAATGGTCATTTTATTTGGGAGGATTTGCATTTTTATCTGCTGTATTATATACAGTATTTACCACGAAAGAATTTCCTCCGGAAAATATTGAGAAGTTTAAGCAGGAAAAAAGAGAAACCACTTTTTCAGATGCACTGAAAGAAACCTTTGGCGGAATTTTAAAAATGCCCAAGACCATGAAGCAATTGGCTTTTGTTCAATTCTTTACCTGGTTTGCTTTGTTTGCTATGTGGATTTATGCAACCAACGCTGTTACAGCCAATATATATAATATGAAAGTGGATAAACTTTTGGTAGATAAAATGGAAGTTGCCGTAGTTTCCGATCTGGCTAAAGCAGAGAATATGAATGATGTAAAAAGCAAAAAGAACTTATCATCGCTTAAAGGAGATATTGATGAAATAAGGCAATACAGAGGAGATAAAGATCCTGTTGCCATTTCAATCAATCTTGCAAATTATTTTTCTGATATTTCCAATACACAAACCTCTGTTGATGACAAGGTTGTTTTAAAAAGAGTACAACAGGAATATAATGATGGAGCAGATTGGCTTAATGTCTGTTCTTCGGTAAGAAATGGAATGGCTGCGATATTTGCTTTTATTATTCCGATGATCGCATTCCGAACGAACAGAAAAATAACACATTTGATCTGTCTGGTAATTGGTGGATTAGGTTTATTATCCATTTATTTTATTACGAATCCTACATATATCATTGTATCTATGGGGATGGTAGGAATTGCATGGGCAAGCATTTTATCCATGCCGTATGCAATGTTATCCAGTGCTTTACCTGCTAATAAAATGGGTTATTATATGGGTGTATTCAATTTTTTTATTGTGATTCCCCAAATAGTTGCAGCAGGAATTTTAGGTTTTTTTACTATGAAGGTCTTTCAGGCCAATACGCTTAACACGATTGTACTGGGTGGCGTATCTATGATCATTGCAGGGTTCCTGACTTTATTAGTAAAAGATGATGACAAACTTCAAAATCAACAATCATGAAAAAAATATTATTT
>JANOPU010000055.1:0-3535 GCA_031422055.1 Ferruginibacter sp. | reverse complement strand
ACCAATGCAGGTATTGAATCGGCACCACAAACATTCACACTCAGCGGGTTCTTTCTTACAGGATTTACCGGCAATATTTCAGTAACAGCCTCTGCCAATTTTGAAGTATCGCTTACCAGCGGTTCAGGTTATGCCTCTTCTATAAATGTTCCATTTACCTCTGCCACATTGAGTGCAACAACCATTTATGTTCATATCATTGCTGCTGCACCACAGGGAGCTTTAACAGGAACGGTTACATGCAGTGGAGGCGGTGCGGTATCAAACGCAGTTGTTAATATAAATGGGGGCGTTTTTCAGAATTATTACAATACAAAAGCAAACCTTGGATTGACAAATACCGGAACATGGAGTACAACTGCCAATGGTGCAGGAGCATCTCCGGCTAATTTCACCAATCCATACCAGCTATTCAATATCATCAGCCAGGCAAATGCAAATTACAACGGTATCTGGGATGTTACAACGGCGGGTAATAGTTCCCGTGTCATTGTCGGTGATGGTTCTGCTGCATTATCCTTTACAATTTTACCGGATATAGATTCACTGACATCTGCAACCAGGATCGATGTTTTAAATAATGCAACACTGATCATACAAAATAACCGTCGTCCGTTTTTGAATACCCTGGCAACAGGTTCTACTATTAATTTTGCACAAACCGGTTTAACCACAACCGATACGGTTAAAGTTCCTGCTATTTCCTATCACAATCTTATTTTAAAGAATGGCATTAAAATTTTATCAAGCGGAACAACCACGGTCAGGGGTAAACTTACAATAGATGCAGTTATCAATTTCAATGGTTCTCCCAGTCCATTTTCAACAATCAATTCTTTTGGAAATATTGACTTTTTAAATGGAACCACATTTGAACCTGCTCCTTCGGGCGACAATGCAAGATTAACTTTAGCTATGAATGGAACTTCACAAAATATTTTAACTACAGTGAATGATATTTTGCTATTCCGTTTACGAAGAGATACCATTTCAGTTAACGGAACAATACAATTTACAGGAACTCCTGTAACACTTGTTTTAGGTAATACTTCAGGTGGTGGGCTTCAGTTAAACCAGGGTGTTTCTACGCTTACCAGTTTGGATCTTGGCGCACATTCTTTAACACTAACCGCAGCTGCAGTATCTACCAATACCTCATTAGGAAAGATAACCATGCAGGGTGGTAATGTGAATATTCTAAAGCAGGCCGGTGCCACGAATGCCGGAACATTAAGGTTTGAGACGGGTGATACTGAAATAAATAATTTCACTATGAACATGGACCCTGCAGTAACCAGAGATTCAATTACGATAGCAGACGATGTTTCCATGAAAGGATTATTAACCCTTACAAAAGGGAAAATAGTAATGGCATCAGGGAAAAAATTTACACTGACATCTCTTGCTTCTTTATCAGGAGGATCTGCCACATCATTTGTTGATGGAATATTAGGCAGAACCGGATCAACTGCCTTCACTTATCATGTTGGAAAAGGCAATAAGTATGCACCGGTAGAATTTACAAATATTACCGGAGGCAATAGTTACAATGTTCAGTATTTTAATGGAGGATATGGTAACTATACTATTAATCCTGCAACGCTATCAGGTTTCCCTAATTATAAAGTAAGTAAACTGGAATGGTGGAAAATTGACCAGGTGTCAGCCGGATCTGTTGACCTGACTTTTAATTATACCGATATCAACAGCCAGGTAAATGTACCATTAGCCATTCGTATGGCGCATTTTGGAACAGTTGATTGGAATGATCTTGGCGGAGTACCCGGAGTAGCAAATACAACTACCCTTGGAAATATTAAACTAACCGGTGTTACCAGTTTCAGTCCTTTTACTTTTGGGGCTACTGTTGTTGGAGTAATACCCGTTAAACTCAATTCATTTACTGTTCAAAAATTAAATAATACCACTAAACTTAACTGGACAACTTCGCAGGAGATAAACAGTAAAGAATTTATTGTTGAAAGATCTACCAATAATACAAATTGGACTGCAATAGCAACCATTCCTGCTGCAGGTTACAGCCAAACTAAACGGATTTATACTACAACTGATTTTACACCGGCAAAAGGAATTAATTTTTATCGTATCAAACAGGTTGACCTGGATGCAAAGTTTGATTACTCTTCAATAAAAAGTATTTTGTTCAATACGGCGTATGAAATATTGATATCACCAAACCCCGCTACCAGTTTCATAAATATTTACCTGGATAGAACCAACAATAATACTGTAAACATTCTTTTGCTGGATGCTTCGGGAAAAATACTCCGCAACATTAATTCTGATCAACCGGTTTTACAAATAAATACCGTTGGTTTTGGAAGAGGGTTGTATTATGTAAAAGTTATTGATGTAGACAAAGTAACAGTGAGTAAAGTTATGTTGCAGTAAAGAAGGTAAAAATGCAGATAAAGTATATCAATTACAATAAAGTTGCCTTTACTTTATAAACGTGAGTTCGGTATAAGTAACAACCCAAATATTAGTTTCTATTAATTGAAACGCTCCGAATCTAAGAGTAAAGTACAAATGCTGAAGCTACAGAAGTACAAAAGCTGATTAAAGCTATACGGCAGGAACGGGCTGTATTCGTTCCTGCCTTGACTTTTTTGCTACTTTTTTTGTCAAGAAAAAAAGTAGAGAACAACGAAAAATTAGTACCTAAATATTTATAAACATCTTATACCAAACTCAGGTTATCAATTTCACTCTACAATCTTTATATCATCCGGATGCACCGGTTGCATATTTTTAAACCGTAAGATTATATTACCGGTTGTAATCACATCTTTCTGGCAATAAACAGCAATTCTTTTTAAATTTTTTGCTCTCTCGGCTTCATCACCCGACCAGTATAATTCACCTACCATACTGCCGTCAATATCATCTTTTGGTGAAGGAATGCCCATGGAAGCTGCGAGTAATTTTAAGGATGTATAATTTTTATAATCGCCGAAACGCCAGTACTGGAAAGTATCTACAATATTTGTTTCCCAGGGTTTCATATTTTGAAAATCGAGATAGGCCGGTATATTAATTTGGTTAATGAGAAGCCTTCTGCAAATAAAAGGTATATCAAATTCTTTGATATTGTGTCCGGCAAAACACCATTTACTATTCAGGCTTTCAATTTTGTTTATCGTTGCTATAAAATCGAGGAGTATTTGTTTTTCATCGTTGCCGTAAAATGATTTTACACGCATGTGCAATGTCGTTTCTTTATTAAAATAAGCAATGCTGATACAAATGATCTTTGAAAACTCTGCCATAACACCAGCCCTCAAGGGATAAAATTCTTCTACTGTAACGCCATCGGGTAAGCTACGATAAACTTTTTCATGCCATAGTGTTTTCCATTCTTCTGTCATACTATCAAAAGATGCATTTTCTGAAGCAGTTTCAATATCAATGATGATAAGGTTTTCGGGATGTATATGATTCATACAATAAAATTAGGCATGTAAAATACGGATTGGAATGGTAAATAAAAATAAGTTACACTGAAATGATTTCA
>JANOPU010000054.1:0-2828 GCA_031422055.1 Ferruginibacter sp. | reverse complement strand
TGTTGAAGTGTGCAAATGTAAAATTAAAACCTTTTAATAAATAAAATAATCTCGGATTTAAAATACATGCTAACTGCTAATAGCTATAAGCTAACTGCTATTTCCTAAGTACGATCCTAAAAGTCGTTCCTTTACCAAGCTCACTATGCTTAACAAATAATTCGCCACTATGGTATTGTTCAATAATTCGTTTGCTTAAGGAAAGCCCCAGCCCCCAGCCACGCTTTTTTGTTGTAAAACCCGGTTTAAAAACGTTTGGAATATTTTTTTTACTGATTCCTTTTCCAGTATCGGTGATATCTATAACAACCTGTGTAGATTCATTTTTGATACCAATGTTTATAACTCCATGGCCTTCCATAGCATCCAATGCATTCTTTAATAAATTTTCAATCACCCAGTCAAACAAAGGGGCATTGATCTGTGCAACTATTTCATCATCATTCATTTTATCAATGTGAAAACTAACCTTATTGGTTGCCCTCCTTTTAATATAGGTGACCATATTTTCTACTTGTGCTCCTATATTGGTTGGTTCCAGTTGCGGGGTGCTTCCAATTTTCCCAAAACGGTCACTTACCAATTTTAAACGTTCAACATCCTTACTGATCTCTGTTACGATCTTATCTGCTGTTTTAGTTTCTTTCAACATTTCCACCCAGCCTTCCAATGATGAAATTGGGGTTCCCAACTGGTGCGCTGTTTCTTTGGCCATACCCGCCCATACCTGGTTTTGTGTAGATTTATTTCTTGTTGATATTGTAATCAACGTAATAATAATAAACAGGGAAACGATAAAAAGCTGAATAAGCGGATAGTAGCGTACTTCTTTTAAAAGTTCTGAATCGCCATAATAATATCTGTTAATAAAAGAACCCCCGGATAATTTTACTTCAACCAGTATGGCATCATTCTCATTTTTGAAATCCTTAATTTTTTTTCTTAGATAATTGGTATCTGTTTTAATAAGGTTTGTATCAAGATTCAACCAGGCTCCTGAAGGGTTGTCATTTTCATCTGTTTCAATGATAGGGATATCTGTATTTTCTGAAGTGATCATATTGGTAAGTGCCAGTGCTGATTCTTCTGTAGCATTAGCTCTGGTTTTTAGAGATTGCACCCATACATTTACTTTCTTCCTTTCATCATCAGCAAGTTTTTGAGAAATATATTTTGAATAGAATATAGTACCGGTAACAATAGCAATCGCTATGATCGCTAAAGCACTGCGCCAGTTGAAGAGGTTTGAAAACATAAGTAAATGTAAAATGTAAAATTTAGAATGTAAAATGTAAAATGATTTATGTTTGTGATATCAGATTAACAGGATATTAGGATGAATGGAATACAAGGCAATACTTACGGATCCACCAATGTTGGGGTAGAAACAAGTTCTCCTTCAATAGCCATTGTCATTTTGAACTGGAATGGAAGAAAGTTCCTGGAACAATTTCTGCCATCAGTAATGGCAAGCACCTATATAAACAAGCGAATCATTGTTGCTGATAATGCATCTACCGACAATTCTGTTGCTTTTTTACAAACTCATTTTACTTCAGTTGAGATCATACAAAATGAAGCAAATGAAGGTTATGCGAAAGGTTATAACACTGCTTTAAAAAGAATAAAATCCGATTATTATGTTTTATTGAATAGTGATGTTGAGGTAACGCCTGGTTGGATTGAACCCATTATCAGCCTGATGGAATCAGATGTACTCATTGCAGCATGCCAACCGAAATTACTTGCTTATAATAATAAACTCCAATTTGAATATGCCGGGGCAAGTGGAGGCTGGATTGACAGCTTCGGTTATCCGTTTACGAGGGGGAGAATATTTGATCATTGTGAAATGGATAAAGGGCAATACGATTCAGTTCAGCCATGTTTTTGGGCAAGCGGAGCCGCACTTTTTGTAAAAAGCAAAATTTATCATGAAATGGGTGGCCTGGATGAATACTTTTTTGCTCACCAGGAAGAAATAGATTTTTGCTGGCGACTTCATTTAGCTGGTTTTAAGGTATTTGTTCAACCTTCCTCTGTAGTTTATCATTTAGGGGGAGGGACTTTACCAAAAGGAAACAGCAGGAAGACCTTTTTGAATTTCAGAAATAACCTGATCATGTTATATAAGAACCTTCCCTGGCAAATCGCTTTGTGGAAAATACCACTAAGATTAATGTTGGATATTATGGCAGCCTGGAAACATTTATTGGATGGTGATTCAGGATTTTTTCTATCCATTGCAAAGGCCCATTTGCAATTTGCCCGGTGGATATTTTTTGAAAAACACAACTATTCACCATCTAAAAGCACAGAAATCCTTTTTCCTGGCATGTATACAGGAAGTATTGTTTGGGATCATTTTGTAAAAAAGAAAACTAGCTTTTTGGAAATTGTTGGCAACAAATAAGTTTTTTTAGCTGGAAGGCCTTATTTTTGCAACGAAAATTAAGCGCTTATGCAACAGGAAATTATAGACAATAAAGGCAAAGATTTTGGTCATAGTTGGGTTTCTTCTTCCCGTTTTCTCTGGTTTTGCCAGGTTTTTTTGATTATTGCATTTGTATTAGGAGGTTGTTATGGTTTATATGCTAACCGTTACAAGGGTAAACCCGATGTTCAGGTTCCTGAAAGTACATTATACAGTCCCAAGTATAAATAAAGTTTTGTTTTTTTTACACAACATCCCTTATTTTTGCAGTCCTTAAAAAAGGAACAGTTCTTTTGAGTGTTTATTAGTTTAGTAGTTTATTGGTTTATTGTTTTAAAACTATGAACCTCTTTAATCTTCTAGGCCATTATTGCGGAAGTAGCTCATTTGGTAG
>JANOPU010000053.1:0-15397 GCA_031422055.1 Ferruginibacter sp. | reverse complement strand
ATTCAATTTTTGTATGAATACGAAGTTGCAATGCCTTGTGTTTCGCATATTCAGTTCGGCAATGTGCAGCAAGTAAATCTTTTATTTTATCAAACTCCAGTTGATGTAAAGTAGAATCCGGAAAAAATTTCATGAAATGTTACGCTATTTAGATTGTAAAGTTATGATGGATAGTTGATACTGCCCGCCCGGCTGAACAACGTTCGGACGGGGATACTGGATACTTGATACTTGATGCCGGATAAAGTATCTTGCATCCTTAATCGATAACAATCAAATACAGGTTAGCATGAATGATCTTAATATTAATACTGCTTCCGTTACATTCGGCAATGGTTGTTTCTGGTGTACGGAAGCCGTTTTTCAGCTACTGGAAGGCGTAATCAGTGTAACGAGTGGTTATAGTGGAGGAGACACAATTGATCCGGATTATAAAAGTATCTGCACAGGCCTTACCGGCCATGCAGAATGCCTTCGAATTATTTATGATCCTGCCAAAATTAATATTGAAGAACTGCTGGAAGTTTTTTGGAAAACACATGATCCGACTACTTTGAACCGCCAGGGCAATGATGCAGGCACGCAATACAGAAGCGTCATATTTTATAATTCCGATGAAGAAAAAAACATTGCCAAAGCTTATATGGAGCAATTAAACAATAGTGGTACATTTTCAAAACCGATCGTTACAACACTTGAGCCACTGACTAAATTTTATCCCGCAGAAAATTATCATCAGGATTATTATTTACAGAATGGTATTGCCCCTTATTGCCAGTTTGTTGTAAAACCCAAAGTAGAAAAATTTAAAAAGGAATTTTCTGATAAATTAAGATCATAAATTAACTGATTTTACAAAAGGTCATTTGAAACGTATTCCTTTGGGTATATATAATGAATAACCCCACGGCAAGTTGCAAAGTATTTAAAAACAAAAAACAAATTGCCGCAGATTCGCTGATTTAATACAATCAAAAAAATATAATCTGCGAATCTGTGGCAATAAACATTTCATTCGCCTCGCTGCAAGCTGCGAGATATCTAAAAAAAAACAAATTGCCGCAGATTCACAGATTTAATACAATCAAAAAAATATAATCTGCGAACCTGCCTATCGGCAGATAGGTCTGTGGCTATAAACATTTCATTCGCCCCGCAGTAAGCTGCGAGAAATTCTTTTAATTAAATTAAAATGGTATAAAATACTAATCGACCTTTCTAAATGGAATACTATCAATTTCCGGCCTTTCTTTTCCCCGATGACAGGTTACACAGGTTATAGCCTGAATGGCATCAGTATTCTTATTGAAATCAAAATACTTTTTATTGATATCCATGGTCATTGTCATCATTTTCCGGGCGATCTCTTTTTCTGTTTTTTTATCAGAAGCAAAATCCAATTCCTGTAAAACTGTACTTTTAGCATGACAGTAATTACAATCCACCCCTAATGCCATATTAAAATCATCCATAATTTTATATAGTGCATCTTCATTGATATTCTTAGGCAATATCTTTAAATTTTTAAATTCATTCTGTTGATAATTTAATGGCAAGGTTGCTGAAATAACCATAACCAGGCTGATTAACAGGAATACTATTTTAATACTGTTTTTTATACGCATTGGTTGCATTTTTAATATCTTAAGAAATAATTCTATGTAAATTTATACAATGATCTTAGAAAAAAGATGATAATTAGTTTTGAATTACCAAATACTTTTGTAGATTTGTATTGCTTAACACTTTCTACCTCTGTCAATCACAATTCCACTGAAATTTCCCCACTATCTGTTTTTATGTTTTGATCTGTCTAAATTCATTTGATGAATTATTTATCGGAAACCGGTAACTTTTTCTCAGATAATTTTTCAATATGATTAAACAAATACAAGTACTATATTGTAACTAAACATATTATAGTACCATCTTGATTTACTAAGTAGTCCAAAGGACTATGTGAAAATCTTAGATGGTATTATACCGACCTAAAGTTGCTTTGGACTAAATACTGATTATATTCGGTGTAATATCCTCCACAAAGATCGAAAGCGTCCTGCTTCCTGTGAGCTATTTTTTTAAACTCAAAAACTCAAAAAAATGCTTACCTCTACTCAAAAAGTTACTTTGGTAACTATCATTGCAGGTTTGCTGTTCATTTCAGCAGCCGCACAAACCAGTGTAAGACCCTACACCCAGGTTTACTCAGAAAATTTAAAAGGTGGTTCCATCATTTTAGGAAACACCAGTATGCACATCATTGACAACAATGTTGTAAATACTGCTAAAATGAATGGACTTGCCAATGCGTCGGGCATTACCCCATTTGGTAATGACAACCAGAATATGCAGTTTACCGATGTAGACGCAACACCTGCAAACCTTGCTGCATTAAATTCAGGCGCATCGGGATGGAGATACCTTGCCAATGGTTCAGACCAGGGAACAGCCTGGCGTACTCTTAACAACCCGGCTGCTCCATGGGTTAACAGTACTGCCAGCTTTGGTTATGGCCGTACTCAAACCACTACAATTGCCAGTGGTAATGCTACTGCCTATTTTGTAAAAACGGTAAATATTGCTGACATAGGACTGTATAGCTCTGTAAATTTCATATATAGCTATGATGATGGTATAGTAGTTTATGTTAATGGTGTAGAAGTTCAAAGAGTTAATATGCCAGCCGGAAACATTGCTTTCAATACACTGGCTTCATCTAATAATTTTACTCAAGACGTTACATTCACGATACCTGCCAGTTATTTTATTTCCGGAAATAATATAATAGCGGTAGAAATTCATCAGAATGCAGTAAATAGTAATGATTGCTATTTTGATATGAGTGCTACAGCTATTGGATTAGCAACTACAAATTCATCTTCTGCTAATTTGATATTACCCGCAGGAACCAATACAATAAAATTTGCAAGATTATATTGGGGTGGAAGGATCAATAAATCTGTTGTAACTGCATCTCCGGATACCTTGCGTAAAATAAAAATACGAAAGGGGAATGCTGCTGCTTATTCTACCGCCCTGGCTCCTGTTTCTAATGTAGACCTTTTTTCTTTAAGCTCAACAGAAACTGTTTACCAGACCTATGTTGATGTAACTACTTTTCTTCAGTCACATGGAGCAGGTACTTACAGCATTGCAGATCTTCCTGCTACTCCGGGCAATACCGGTTCAGGAGGTAAATATGCCGGATGGGCAATTGTTGTGGCTTATGAGAACCCAACCTCAAATTATACAAGTGTTCGTATCTATGATGGATATTCGCAGGTATATGATAACGGCAGCACACCAGTATCGCAGACAGTTATTTTAACAGGTTTAAATGTTCCCAATAACCCATTAGTAGCAACCGATGCTCTTATGGCTACCATGGTTTGGGAAGGCGATGGCAACTTAGGAGCAAGTTCGAGTAACCCTGCAGGTGATTATCTGAAAATAAATAATATTGCCGCTACCAATGCTGCAAACCCTGCAACCAATTTCTGGAACGGAACTATTTCAAAAAACGGAAGTTTTGTAAGCGGGACTAAAAACCCCGATTATTTTAACCAGATGGGAATTGATATCGATGAAATAAATGTTGGTACCGGTTTTAATATTTTACCAAATGCCACTTCAGTTACGATCGAGTTCGGAACGGAAGCAGATCAGTATTTCCCAAGTGTTTTCTCTTTTGCCATAAGAATGAAAGACCCGGTTTTAACAATGGATAAAACTGTATCAGATGCTAATAATAATTCTCTGGTAGAATCCAATGAAATACTGACCTATACATTGAGTGGAACTAATATGGGTTCCGGTGCAGCTTACAATGCTGTCATTATTGATTCATTGCCAATAAATGTTACGTATGTACCAAACACGCTTCAAATTGTAAGTGCTCCAGGAACTATTCCAGGTATTAAAACAGATGCCATTGATAATGACAATGCATTGAAATCAACTAACGCAGGAAGAGATTATATCAAATTCTTTATTGGTAATGGATCAACAGGATCCACCGGAGGCGAATTACCCAGTTTAAGTACTTATGAACTGAAATTTAAGGTGAAGGGTGCCTTGATTCCGGGAAGTATTACAAACACAGCAAGAATCACAGCGAATTCACAGGCAGGAGAACAGTTCATTGATGATGGCACAGCGATCATATCTCCACAGGGCGGTCCACTGGATGTGAAATTAAGTTCGTTCAGTGCTGTTAAATCAAATAACAATGGATTGTTGACCTGGGTTTCAGAATCAGAAATAAATAGCAGCCATTTTGAAATTGAAAGAAGTGATGATGCCGTTAAGTTTGAAAAAAGAGGTTCAGTTAATAGTAATGGTAATTCTACTTCAAAGAAAACGTACAACTATACTGATCCGTTAAACACGTCATCAAAAATTGTTTATTACAGATTGAAAATGATTGACAAAGACGGTAAATATAATTACTCCAAGATCATAGCCATCAAATTAAATGGTTCTAGCAATACTGAAAGTTTCAGTGTTTTTCCTAATCCATTCGTTACAGATTTCAAAGTAAGATTGTCCAGCGTGGAAGATATCATTGCTTCATTCAGGATCATATCTTTTGATGGAAAAGAAGTTTTAAACCGTAAGGTATCTGTACAAAAAGGTGAGAACATCATTGTTCTGAAAGATTTTGGTAAATTAACTGTTGGAAGTTATATACTTGAAGTAACAACAGCTTCTGATAAGTTTATACATAAAATAATGAAGAATTAAATCATAGATTTTGAGTTTTCACATCAGGGCTGCCTTTTCCGGGCGGCCCTCTTTTATGTAATCCCGAGCGAAAGTGACGGATCTGCCTGGCTTTGTACAACTGATCAAGATATCCCTCGCTGGCGTTCGCGATGATAATTATTTTTTCTTTACCCGCCGGAGTTCAAGCATATTCATACTGTTGGGATAAAAATTAAAAATATCCGTATGAACAAGATGCAAAACCATATCATACCACAATGGAACTACCGGAGCTTCATTAACAATGATACGATCCATTTGCCTGTAAATTTCATAACGCAATGAATCATTTATTTCGTTTAATGAAAGCTCATACAACTGATCATACTCATTGTTTTTAAATCTGGTATAATTAGGCGGCGCCGGGTTTTTACTGTAAAACACACTTAAATAATTTTCAGCATCGGGATAATCTGCTATCCAGCTTCCCCTGAAAAACAATGCTTGCGATTTACTGGTCTGTTCCAGTAACAAACTTTTACGAACGGCATCAACCTGCACATTGATTCCAACTTGTTTCAGTTCATTGGCAATATAATTGGCAAGGTTTGCATAGTTGGGTATCGTAAGCAGTTGAATGACCGGCATTTTTTTATTATCAGAAAACCCTGCTTCAAGTAATAATTGTTTTGCTTTAACCGGGTCATAATGGTATCCTTTTACCTGAACAGGATCAAAAGATGGTAATCCAACGGGCACAAAACCACTTTCCGCTGCAGTACCTATAGAATTTCGTAAATACAACATCATTTTTCTTCTGTCAATGGCATAATTGATTGCTTGTCGTAATTTTTTAATACGCAGTGCAGAATTCTTAAGCAATATATTATTTGTATCAGCCAAAATACCCAGGTATTCAATATTCAGGTACGCATGTTTATGTAATTCGAGTTTCCCCTGCCACTCCTTTTTTAAATTTCCGGTTTTAGTCAATATTTCATCTTTGAAAGATGCGTCAATATCATTGATGAAATCCAGCCGTTTTTGCTGAAATTCCAGAAATTCAGTTGCTTTACTATCGAAGAAACTTATTTTAATTCCATCCAGATACGGTAAACGGTAGCCGCTGCTGTCTTTTTCAAAATAATGTTCATTCTTTTTTAAGATGAGTGCCTGGCCTTCTTCCCAGGCTACAAATGAAAATGGACCTGTTCCTACAGGATGCCGCCTGAAATCAGTTCCATATTTTTCAATCACTTCTCTAGCAACTACTGAACAATATTGCATGCTTAGTATCCCCAACATCGGTTGAAAAGGCCGGATCAGGTTTATTTGAAAAGTAGAATCATCTAATGCGGTGAATGCCGAATCATCAACTACTCTGTTATTGAAGATCCATGAACCCGGACTGGCTGTTGCAGGATCTATGATCCTTTGGAGGCTGTAACGCACATCAGCAGCAGTTAATTTCCTTCCTTTTCCATTGGGAAATGCAGGGTCGTCATGAAATAAAACATCTGTTCTTAAATGAAAGACAATGCTTCGTTTATCAGCCGAAAATTCCCAGCTTTTTGCAAGAGAAGGTTTGAGTTGCATGTGTTCATCCACTTCTATCAAAGTGTTATACAATTGATGAATGGCCCACATGACAGACTGGTTCTTGGCAAATGCAGGGTCAAGTGTAGCTATTCCGCTGCTTTCATTGTATCGGAATATTTTTTTATCAGGATGAGAATGAGATCTGCAGGAAATGAAAAAAATGGATAATAGTAAAATGAATAATGGATTATGAAAAATGAATAATTTTTGCCGGGATGGAAACATAATGATCGTTGATTGTCTAAAATTAAGGGGTTCTCATGATTATCAATTATTCATTAATAAATTATCCATTGAAAATACCATTTATATAATTTGTAATTCACGATAAATAATTAAACTTAAATTTATCCAATAAAAATGTAGTACCAACATGTTTAAATTCCTGATAAAAGCAATACTTGTATTATCCATTTTTCAATTATCCATTTTGAAGGCCCCGGCACAGCTTTTTGAAAAAATGAAAAGCTTCACTCATGCCGATACTTTGCGTGGCAGCATAGGACCGGGGAGATTGTTATGGAATGTTTTACATTATGAGATTACAGTAAAACCGCATTTTGCGAATAAGACCATTGAGGGTAAGAATATCATTACATATATGGATAGCGGCGTTTTTACCATGCAACTTGACCTACAGGAACCGATGCTGATAGATAGTATTGTAAAAAATGATCAGCATTACAAATTTACCCGTGAGGGAAATGTATATTGGGTGCAGTTGAGAGATCCTTTTAGCAGTTATGGAACACCCATTGGCAAAACAGATCTCACCGTTTATTTTCACGGTAAACCAATAGAAGCGATCCGCCCGCCATGGGATAATGGCTGGATATGGAAAAAAGACAAGAGCAACAATCCGTGGATAACTGTTTCAAGCCAGGGATTGGGCGCAAGCGCCTGGTACCCTTGTAAAGATACACAAAGCGATGAACCAGACAATGGTGCAATTTTGCATATATTCGTTCCCGATAGTCTTACAGGAGTGGGTAACGGAAGGTTAACCGGACAACAAGCACTACATGGAGCTAATACAATATACACATGGGAAGTAAAAAGCCCCATCAACAATTACTGCATCATTCCTTCTATTGGAAAATATGTACACTTTTCAGAGATATATAATGGAATGAAAGGAAAACTCACTATGGATTACTGGGTACTGGATTATAATCTTGATAAGGCTAAAAAACAATTTACAGATGCTACAAGAACGATGAAAGCATTCGAATACTGGTTTGGCCCTTACCCTTTTTATAATGACGGGTATAAACTTGTTGAGTCTCCATACCTTGGAATGGAACACCAAAGCGCTACAGCTTACGGGAACCTGTATCTGAATGGTTACCTGGGCACAGACCTTTCCGGCAGTGGCTGGGGATTGAAATGGGATTTTATTATTGTACATGAAAGCAGCCATGAATGGTTTGCAAACAATATTACCAGCAATGATATTGCCGACATGTGGGTTCATGAAGGATTTGCAAATTACAGTGAAACTCTTTTTACTGATTATTATTATGGTAAAGAAGCAGGCAATGATTATGTGACCGGTACCAGGAAGAAAATTAAAAATGATAAACCTATCATTGGTACTTATGGTGTGAACCAGGAAGGAAGCGGTGATATGTATTACAAAGCAGGAAACATGCTCCATATGATCAGGCAGGTAATGAAGTCTGATAAAAAATTCAGGAAAATATTAACCGGTTTAAATAAAACATTTTATCATCAGACTGTAACATCGGCGCAGGTCGAAAACTATATCAGCAAAAAAGCAGGTTTCGACTTCTCAAAAATATTTGACCAGTATCTCCGTACAATTCAAATACCTGTATTGGAATATAAAATTGAAAATAAAGAAGTTTCATACAGATGGGCAAATTCCGTTGAGCATTTCAATTTACCCGTATTAATTTCATTGGGTAAAAAAGAACATTGGATCAAACCTACAAATGAATGGCAGAAAATAATTCCCGGAAAATGGTATGATGAAAAAACGTTTTCAGTAAACAGGAATTTTTATATAGAGGTGAAAAATGTTTTAAGATAAATAGTACTATAAAGTGCATGATATACTGGTATAACTGAGTTGGCTGTAACAGATCGCAACAATTCTTAACTTTAAAGTTTTAAAAATGAAAAATATTAAATTAATTCTCAGCCTGGTATTCGTTTTAACAGCCGTAAGTTTTACTGCTGTCTATGGTCAGAATAATAAGCATTTAATTGTATTAGTTAAATATAAAACTCTACCTGAAAAAGAAAGCTTAGCCCTTGTTGGATTAAGAAACCTTTTAACTAACGTAAGAAAGGAACCGCACTATGTAAATGTTATTATCCATGTTGACCCCATTGACAAATCCAACATTTTACTATATGAACATTGGTCAAATGAGGAATATTATAAAGGAGACCACTTGAAGACATCTCACCTGCAACAATTTATGAATGATTCAAGATTGTTTTTAGCCGGGCCACCTGAAATAACATTTTGGAAAATAAATGACTAACCTAATCGAACTGTGATGGGAGAATTTTTTTGTAAATCAGCAAAGCTGATTTCCAGAATAACGGTATAGGATAGTATCAAACCGATATGTTTTCAAACTGTAGCAATAACGGAGTTAATTAATAACCGCAGTAGTATTATCAATACCTATAACCCGGCCGGCTCCAACAAAATGCTTTGTATAATAAGGTTCTTCCAGGTTACTGATAATAACCCCATTATTCAGGCTGGCATGTACAAAATAATTATTGCCAAGATAAACACCTACATGACTGATGCCACGGCTGATATTAAAAAATACCAGGTCTCCTTCCTGCATATTATCATTATCTATCTTTGAAGAAATATTGTATTGCTCCCTGGCTGTTCGTGGAAGATTAACAGTAAATACACTTCGCATCAATTCACCAGACAACCCACTGCAATCAATCCCGTTTTTATCTGAACCCCCATAACGATAACGGGTATCCATCCATTCATCAATAAAACGGTACAGGTTAATGTTTTTTACTTCCTCAACATTTCTGTTCAGTAGCTGGGCATATTTAAATTGAAGGGAACTGATCTTTTCAATGGAAACATCATTTTCGGTTTTAGATATTGACCGTTCTGTTTCAAGGTCTCTTATGCCGGGCACACGTGTTTCTTCCTGAACATTTGAAACAGGAGACGCTTTGATCTCGATACCTTCTATGAATTTGACTGATCTGGCCTTAGAATAGGTTTTATCAAGCTTCACAGCATTTACACGCCTTTGAGCTGATGCAGTTGTTGAAAAAATACTACTTGCAACAAAAATGAACAATAAGTATTTCATACGTAAATGTTTGGTTTACACGTATGCACGACTTCATCTTGTGTTATTTGATCTTCGGTAATTCTTTGCCTTTCTGTTGATTATTTCTTTTCTTGTGGTCTTGTCCTACAAACTTTTAAAAATTGGTTTATCCGGGTACTGAGGTGTAAAGTTAGACCCAATAGCCCATAAATACAACCCTGGCAGGATTTTTTAACATAACACGCTCATATCCAATATAATAACTCTTTCAATTTAAAATTATTGCCTTAATATTCCTATTTTTTGTATTTGTGGAAAAAGCTATATTGAAGACAGTTTATTAAAAACGATATTTGCATTGGAGATCACAGATGATCATTATTTTAAAAAAAAGATATGATATATTTCTGTGTTTATCTTACTAATCTTAAAAATCAGCGTTCGATTAATGAAGTTCTCTCATTTACATGTTCACACTCAATATTCCCTGCTCGACGGAGCAGCTTCCATAAAAAGCCTTTACAAAAAAGCCATTGCAGATGGTATGCCTGCCCTTGCCATTAGTGACCATGGCAATATGTTCGGTGCATTTGAATTTGTAAAAGAAGCCTATAATAATCTGGATTCAAATGGAAAACCAAAAATAAAACCGATCGTTGGTTGTGAATTTTACATAACGCATGATCGTACCCGAAAAACTTTCAGTAAAGAGGAAAAAGATCCCCGTCATCACCAGATTCTACTTGCTAAAAATGAAGAAGGATATAAGAACCTGGTCAAACTTACTTCACTGGGTTATATCGAAGGAATGTACAGTAAATACCCCCGCATTGATAAAGAACTCATCCATAAATATCACAAAGGTTTAATTGCTACAACCTGCTGTCTGGGTGCTTTGGTACCACAAACGATCTTGAAAAAAGGAGAAGCAGCGGGTGAAAATGAATTTAAATGGTGGCTGAATATTTTCCAGGAAGATTATTATGTAGAGTTACAAAGACATGGCTTACCGGAACAGGAAAAAGTAAATACCATACTTTTAAAATTTGCAGAGAAATACCATGTAAAAGTTATTGCAAGTAATGACAGCCATTATGTAGATCAGAAAGATTTTAATGCACACGATATTCTTCTTTGCATCAATACAGGTGAAAAACAAAGCACTCCTGCCCTGCGTGAGTTCTCTGATGATGATGTGATGACAAAAAATAAACGCTTTGCATTTCCCAATGATCAGTTCTTCTTAAAAACCACAGAAGAAATGATCAAGGTTTTTGAAGATCTTCCTGAAGCCATTGACAATACCAATGAAATTGTTGATAAGATAGACCTACTCGATCTTAAAAGAGAAATTCTTTTACCCTTTTTTGAAGTCCCAGCCAGTTTTAAAACACAGGATGATTACCTGGAACATTTAACCTGGACGGGTGCAAAACAACGATATAAAATATTAAGTCCGGAAGCGGAAGAAAGGCTCCGCTTTGAATTGGGTGTCATTAAAAAAATGGGTTTTGCAGGCTACTTTCTGATTGTTAGTGATTTTATTAAAGCCGGGAGGGACATGGGTGTTTTTATCGGCCCCGGCCGGGGATCGGCTGCAGGAAGTGCTGTGGCATATTGTATTGGGATCACTAATATCGATCCCATAAAATACAATTTGCTTTTTGAAAGATTTTTAAATCCTGAACGTAAATCCATGCCGGATATTGATACGGATTTTGATGATGAAGGCCGGCAAAAAGTATTGAATTATGTAGTACAGAAATATGGCAAGAACCAGGTTGCACAGATCATTACATACGGTACCATGGCTGCTAAATCAAGTATCGCTGATGTGGCACGGGTGATGGATCTGCCCATTGCTGAAAGCAGGGCTATATCAAAATTAGTTCCTGAAAAGCCGGGGATAAACCTGAAACGATTATTACATGCACCTCTTACAATAAAAGATGCAAAAAATGCCCGCCCGGATGAACCGTTCGGACAGGGTGAAAAGTCTTTAGAAGAAAAGGAACAATTACAGGGAGAAGATATTGATAATGCAAAAAAATTGCGGGAGTTATATGCAGGCAATGATCTTAACAGCAAAATTTTGCATGAAGCTGAAATACTGGAAGGTTCTGTAAGAAATACAGGCATTCATGCTTCTGCCATCATCATTGCGCCAAGAGATCTTACAGACCTTTTACCTGTAGCAACTTCCAAAGAATCGGAGCTTTGGTTGACACAGATCGAAGGCGGTTCTATTGAAGAAGCCGGTGTAATTAAGATGGACTTTTTGGGATTAAAAACGCTCAGTATATTAAAAACCGCACTTCAACTCATTAAGCTAAATCATAAGATTGAGATCGAGATCGATGCCATTCCGTTGGATGATGAAAAAACATATAGACTTTATCAAAAAGGAGATACCAATGCAACTTTCCAGTTTGAAAGCCCGGGCATGCAAAAATACCTTCGCGAATTAAAACCGGATAAATTCGATGACCTGATTGCGATGAACGCACTATACAGACCCGGCCCCATGTCTTATATTCCTCAGTTCATTCATAGAAAACATGGTCGCGAGATTGTAAGTTATGATCTGCCCGATATGGAGGAATACCTGGTAGAAACTTATGGTATTACTGTTTACCAGGAACAGGTAATGTTATTATCACAAAAACTGGCAGGCTTCAGTAAAGGTGATGCAGATGTGTTGCGTAAAGCAATGGGTAAAAAACAAATTGCTGTCCTGAATAAAATGAAAGTGCAGTTTGTTGAAGGTGCCACTGCAAATAAACATCCAAAGGAAATACTGGAAAAAATATGGAAAGACTGGGAAGCATTTGCTCAATATGCATTTAATAAATCACATTCCACCTGTTATGCATTTGTTGCGTATCAAACCGCTTATTTAAAAGCACATTACCCCAGTGAATATATGGCAGCGGTATTGAACCATGCCGGGAGTATTGACAAGATCACTTTTTTCATGGAAGAATGTAAGCGTATGAGCCTTACCGTTCTTGGGCCTGATATCAATGAGTCTAATAATGGGTTTGTTGTAAACAGTAAAGGCGAAATAAGGTTTGGGTTCAGCGGGCTAAAAGGTGTGGGAGAAGCTGCTATCGAAAATATTGTTGATGAAAGAACAAAACACGGTCATTTTAAAGATGTGTATGATCTTGTGAAAAGGGTCAACCTCCGTTCAGTAAATAAGAAATCTCTTGAAAGCCTTGCGTATAGCGGTGCTTTCGATTGTTTTAAGGATACACACCGTGCCCAATATTTTTATCAGGCTCCGGGAGACAGTATATCAATTGAAAAGATCATAAAATTCGGATCCATATTTCAATCACAGGCTGCCAATGCAACCAATACACTTTTCGGAGACCTGAAAATGCCCGAGATTATTGCTCCAAAATTACCCATCTGTACTCCTTGGCAATTGATCGAGCAACTTGATCATGAAAAAGAAGTTACGGGAATGTATATGAGCGGTCATCCATTAGATAATTTTAAATTTGAATTAAAACATTATAATATTACATCGCTGGTCGATTTTAACGATGTAAAAAATGCCATTGGAGTTGTTCCAACATCAAAACAATTCAGGTTGGCAGGGTTGGTGATTGATGGTCAACACAGATTAACAAAAACAGGTAAGAATTTTGGTGTGCTGCATGTTGAAGATTTTAGTGGTAAATCAGAATTCATGCTCTGGAGTGAAGATTATGTCAGGTATAAAGACTATCTCGAAAAAGGTATGATCGTAATGATCGAAGGAGCATTCAGGCAGCGTTATAATAGCGACCAGTATGAATTTAAGCTTGCCAAACTTCATTTATTGGAAACTGTAAAATCATCGCTGACAAAAGAGGTGATCATTGAAATTCTCCCACAATTTATAGATAAGGAATTTGTAACATTCATTGATACAAATGTGAGAACACATCCAGGCAGAACGGCAATAAAATTCAATATCGGTGATAGTTCTCAAAAATACAAGATAAGCATGCGGTCTCTGGAAAAGGGTTTTACTATGAATGATGAAATGGCAGTGTTCTTAAACAACAATCAGAATATTGATGTAAGTGTTTTGACTGTTTAAGGCGATATTAAATATTCATTGCGAGAAACGCACGTCATTGCCGGGAACGCACGTCATTGCGAGTTACCACCATTGGCCAAAGGAAAAAATATGAATGACGTTTAGTAGTTTGCAAAAAAGCAAGGCAAACTACAAACCCCGTTCACTCTATTGGCGTCTTAGAACCCGCTTGCGAGTTTGGGACTGCTGCTCTTTGAAAAAAATATTATCGGCGTGTAGCTAAATGTTACACTACCATGTTTGTAAGCTTAAATTTTAGTCACGAGCACCAGAGTTTGCCTGCTTTATTGTAAACTTTAAAGCATAAAATTATGGACAAAAAAACAAAATCAGGTCAGTCACTTCAACTGGCTGTTATGAATCCAAGTTGCGCAGCCATTGATGTAGGCAGTATGATGATGATGGTTTCTTACAGCGATGAGCAGGGTAACCAACATTTATTGGAGGTTGATGCCTATACCGAAAGCCTCGAAGGTTTAGCGATCACCTTAAAGCAATCTGGAGTTACCCGTGTAGCAATGGAGGCAACAGGGGTTTATTGGGTGGTTGTTTACGAGATATTAGAAAAACATGGTTTTAGCGTAACGCTCGTTAATGCCAAGCATTTTAAAAATGTAGATGCGCAAAAGACAGATGTAAAAGATTGTCAGTGGTTACATCAGTTACATGCCCATGGGCTATTAAGAGCTTCCCATATTCCACAGGAAATATATCGTGAATTAAAGAGTTATTTACATGAGAGGAGTGTTTTACAAAAGCAAAAAAGTGACACACTTAACCGCATACACAAATTACTAACCCAAATGAACATAAAAGTTCAACACCTCATAAGCGATATTGAAGGAGTATCTGCAATGAAGCTGTTACGTGGCATAGCAAGTGGTATTAGCAATCCGGAAGAATTATTATCCTTGATGGAAGTTACAAAGCTAAAATCAAGTAAAGAAGATCTATTAAAATCGTTAAAGGGGCTTTATAAAAAGCAATATATAATGATCCTGCAAAACTCTTTGGAGGCATATGATTTCTTCAAAGGAAAAATGAAGAGCTATGAGATTCTTATTGAAAATGTTTTAAAAGCACTTCTTCCTGCTGATGGTACAGGTAAAAAAACAATAATCGAAAGGAAAAAGAGTTACGTAAGAAAGAACCAGTATAGCATTAATTTAAAACAATATTTAAATCATATCATCGGAGTAGATGTAACGAAAATTGACGGAATAGACGAAATAAGTGCTTTGGAAATAATATCGGTAACTGGCCTGGATATGAACAAATGGCCAACAGCAGAACACTTTGCAAGCTGGTTAAATGTAAGTCCAAGACCAAAAATGTCAGGAGGTAAAATTATAGGCCATGAAAGAAGATTTACAAACAATAAAGCCACACAAGCCTTCAGAATGGCAGCGCAGACCATGTGGCAAAACAAAGGTTCATTAGGACATTTATATCGCAGACTATCTGCACAAAAAGGCGCTAAAAAAGCTAACAAAGCAATTGCAAGAAAACTTGCAGTAATATTTTATAACATGGTCAAAGGAAAAAAAGAGTACGATAAAAATAAACTACAGATTAATACAGAAAGACAGAAAGCTAAAAGAATAATCTTCCTTCAAAAGGAAGCAATTAAATATGGGTATGTTTTACAAAATGCTGTAGCTTGATTACGAGGATATTAAGAACAACGTCATTGTAAGGAACGAAGCAATCT
>JANOPU010000052.1:0-7274 GCA_031422055.1 Ferruginibacter sp. | reverse complement strand
TTTTCTCATGTTTTTTTTTGTGAAGCACCCTGTTGTTAACAAATAAAACAACAATACCTTTTTTCATTTTATCTGTTATGTAATCATAGGTATTTCCAACACTTGGTTGTATCAGGTCAGTGCCCCTTGCATTAACTTTATAATTTAACATCTGCCTGATCATTCTGTTAAATTTGGCGTAATTTACCGATGCCCAAAATCGATTTTCATCTCCTTTATCATAGTGCCTGTTAAAAATATTTAAGTATCCTTTAAAATGATCAGCGAGTGTTAAATAAAACATTTGTTCAGCCGGACGAATATCCAACTGGCCTTTGTATTTAAGTGTCCCAGCAGTTACTTTGATTGCTGTTGAAGGATTAAATGCAGCACTACCCATGATAGCTTTTCCATTTTTGTATAAAACTAACATGAATTTTGCATAACCAAGCGGGTCATCTTGTAGTAAAAGATAGGCCAGTGCACCATATCCACAGAAATTTGTTCCCCTGCCTGCATACATTCTCAATGGCTGGTGAATATTTTGTTTAATATTTTGGAGGAATAAAGCAGGCTTCACATTGGGCCAGTTTTTACTTGGTGCCAGGCTGGTGATAGAATCAATAAACCTGATGGCTTCTTCCTGGGTTGAAGTGGAGGTTGAATCTGACTCGGCAAAATCTTTTATTGATATTGCTTCAACTTGAAATGAAAAAAAAAATAGAAAAGCAGACAGTAGGACAGTTATATTGGATTTTGAAAAATGAATCAAATTATTATAGTATATTTCTGTAAAGATACCAAATAAGTAATTTTTATACTAAAAAATTATAGTAACGAATAGCCGATCTGAAGACAATTTAACTAAAAAGGTATACCAAAAGTTACATATGACTGTAATTGTCTACTTTGATCACAATACATTCCACTTAACTCAAGCGGACCGATCGGAGTCTTATATGCAAACGTGATTGCGTAGCCGCTTAAGAAGCTTTTATTTGAAGTTGCATTTTTCTTAGTAGCAAAATCTTTTATTAACCCGTTTATTCGACCAATAACATAAATATTATTATAAAGTAAATATCTCATCCCTAACTGCAAAGTTGCAACAGTAGCTGCATTAACAGTTGCTTCCTGTAAACCTGCAAATCTGATCTGATTCCTGAAGTTGCCGGATATGCCCCCTATAATAAAATTATTAAAAACATTGGGTTTATTGGTAAAATTTATTCCTGCCTGAAATTCAGATAATAATGTTAGTTGTGATCTGATTGGAAAATAAAAAATGCCATCAATATACAATCTGGTATAATTGTCAAAATTAAATGTTGATATATCAACTGGCTGGCCGTTTTGATTAATGTTTAATTTTTGCTTTTGGTCATATATAATTCCAATCTCAGTTTTTATTTTTATTCCCTTTTTTGGATAAAATGTTTGATTTAATGTATTGTAATTTAAATAAACATAATTTTTAGCTGAACTGAATCTTCCCTTACTTTCAAAAATTGATTTAGTTGTAGGATTTAATGTAATAAGATCAAAGGAAGTGCCTAAACCTGCAGATATTTTATTACTACCGCTATTCTGTATATTGAAATAGGTAGTATAATAGGTTTGTTTGTAAGCACCATCTCTCTTAAAATTATTAAAAGTATTTATGTTAAGCCTGTCGATATGGAATCCTGCTATGGCAGCTACAATTTTCTTTCGGCCCAGATATTGCAGATGTTCAGTTTCCAATTGAAAAGATTCACCAAGTGATAATGAAATCAAGCTACGGGAATTGTTAATAACAAAATCACGGGCAGTAATATTTAGATGAACGTTTATACCTCTGAAAATTGAATATTGTAAACCTGCTTTTAATAAAGTACTTGGGTTTTCTACAACATTGAAGATAACCTTTGCTGTGTCGTTTAATAATGGAATACATGAATAAGTTATGCTGCTGTAATAACGAGAGCCATAAGCACGTCGAATTTTTTTACTTATTTGCGAAGCAGTATAATACCTGTAATCATAAAAATCCATCAGGTGAGAAAAGAAGGGTCTGCTGGTTTTTATTAAACCATTCACTTCATGACCTGTAATAAATAATGAATTTATTGGCATGCTGCTTTCCTTTTTTATTGGCAGATCATTTATGGCATTGACACTGTCTGCCAGTTTTTTAAATTGCTGATAATAACTGTTACCTGTTTCCAAACCATTTTGAATGATCTCTTTGGTACTGCCAAAACTTCCCATATTATATTTCTTCAAAGGCATATAAATATATATGTTCGTTAAAGGGATCTCTTCTTTAAAATCATCGGCTTCTTTAAAGAATGCCATCTGAAGAATCACATCAATCGGGTTAGAAATTCTGTCTTTTGTAGAAAGGCCTCCGCTTACATTACTTCCAATGGTAATATCTGCACCCATTTGTTTTACATTTTTAACAGGGAAGTTTCTTACCAGTCCTCCATCTACTAATCTTTTTTCTGCAATGTTTACGGCAGTAAAAATGGAAGGAATTGCCATACTTGCCCTTAATGCAATGACGATATTACCAGTATCCAATACTACAAGGTTGCCATTTTCCAAATCTGTTGCCATACATTTAAAGGGGATAGCAAACTGATTGAAATCTTTTGTTTTGGAAACACGATAGAATAATTCTGAAAGTTTAATATTCAGTTCCTGGCCTTCAATGAGGCCAGTCGTTAATTTTATTTTTTTGTTGATATATGGAAGGTCAAGCGCAAATCGGCTATACTGATTTTTTTCTTCCATCGATAATGCCTGTAACGGTATCTGGTTAGAAAATAGCGCATCCCAATCCATACCCATGCATATCTTTTCAATTTCAATTCCGCTATATCCTACTGCATATAAAGCGCCTATAACCGCACCCATACTGGTTCCTGTAATGTAATCAATTTTTAATCCTGCACTATCTATCGCTTTCAAAATACCGATATGCGCCAGTCCTTTTGCACCTCCTCCACTTAATGTTAAACCGATTTTTGGACGCAGTTGTTCCTGTTGCGCACATAAACTTATTATGGAGAATATGCTGAATAATATCGTTAGAATTATTTTCATTTGGTACGGATAGAATAAATATGATTACACATCCATGCTGATTATTTTGATTTTTCTACGCAAAACAAACTTATAATAAATTAGTTTATAAAAATCAATCAATTCATGTTATTACTTCATATAGACGTCCGGTATAATTTTTATGTTAATATGCCAGGGTTACCCGATAGAAGATTATACCATCTTGGTTTACTAAGTAGTCCAAAGGACTATGTGTAAATCTTAGATGGTATTATACCGACCTAAAGTTGCTTTGGACTAAATACTGTTTATATTCGGTATTAAATGGTTCTTGATTTTTTATATCGGGAAAAACTGTTAAGCACTTCCCCCCAAACTGTTAAAAAGTATTAACGAAAATATTTTAGGCTAATTGCATAATCAATGTTTAAACATCATATATTTGTATTTTGATAAAATTAATTGATTGACTGTATAATCACAACCTGGATGAAACCCAGAACTAAGATATTATTAACTGTGATTTTTATTTTCCTATTGGCAATGGGTGGATTTGCCTGGTATCTTTTTACAGAGAAATTTGCCGACACGGCTGAAAAAAAATCTGATTATACTGTAAATGCCAATGATTTATTAAAAGAATTTCAACAGAACGATAGTCTGGCAAATGTTAAATATATCGAGAAGATAATATCTGTAAAAGGAATAGTAACAGATCTGGAGCTGTTAGATTCTACTGTAAATGTAAAAATGTCTGATACACTTACCGGGGATTATATAATTTTTACTTTCCAGGAACAACATCTGGTTGAAACTAATATAATAAAAATAGGGGAGGAGGTTGCAATTAAGGGATCCTGCAGTGGTGGTACTTATAGTGAAATCTTACAATCCAGATATATCAGCTTTAAAAGATCTGCACTAACAAAATAATTTTATCAATTAAAAAAAACAAAAATGAAAAAAACAAGTTTATTCTTAGCAGTATTATTATCTACCGGTGCATTGTTTGCACAAAAGAAAACCACTACTTCAGCAAATATTGGTTTTGATGCTACCACCAGTATAGATGATTTACCCATAGCTGAAAACAAGACATCAATTGCTGCTCTGGATACAAAGACAGGTGCAGTTGCTTTTGAGACAGTTATTAAGAATTTTACTTTTTCAAATCCAACTATCCAGGAACATTTTAACAGCGCCGGTTGGATGGATTCTGAAAAATTTCCGGTAGCTAATTTCAAAGGTTTAATTACAAACCTTGCTGATCTTAATTTTAGTACTGATGGATCTTACAAAGCAGATGTTGAAGGGGAACTTACCATTCATGGTGTAACACAAAAAATTAAAACAAAAGCAACCATTGTAGTTGAAGGGAAAAAGATCACCAGTAAATCAACGTTTACAATTAAACTGGAAGATTATAAAGTAACCGGAAAAGCAATTGCTGCTGGAAAAGTTTCTGCTGAACCCTCGATTAGTGTTTCCGCTGAATTCAAATAATACCGAAAATAAACAGTATTTAGTCCAAAGCAACTTTAGGTCGGTATAATACCATCTAAGATTTCCACATAGTCCTTTGGACTACTTAGTAAATCAAGATGGTATAAGAACAAATGTTCACCTCAATAAAATTGCTTTAGTTATTTTTACAAAATGAATATTGCATCACATATAGATCATAGCTTTTTAAAACCAACAACAACAATTGCCGAAATAGAATGTCTTTGCTCAGAAGCAAAAGAGTATAGTTTCAGGGCGGTATGTATTCCACCTTTATTTGTAAAAAAAGCAAAAGAATTACTGAAAGAAAGCGCTATAAAAGTTGCAACTGTAACTGGTTTTCCATTTGGATATAGTGCCATTGAAGCAAAACTTGCAGAGGCTGTACTTGCCATTGTAGATGGGGCTGATGAAATAGACATGGTAGTAAATATTGTTGCTATAAAAAATGCCGACTGGCAATACCTGGCTAAAGAGATCAATACGATCATGCCGGTTGTAAAAAATAAGGGAATTGGGATGACAGTTATTTTGGAAACCGGTCTGTTGAATGATACTGAAATAATTACTTGTTGCGATATTTATGGTGCTGCAGGAGTAGATTTTGTAAAAACATCTACCGGATATGCAGCAAAGGGAGTATCTATTGAAGCCGTAAAATTATTGCGAAGCCATATTGCCGATAAAGTAAAAATAAATGCTTCCGGGTCAATAAATACATTTCAATTTGCTTTAAAATTACTGGAAGCTGGTGCCAGCACTATCAGTCCGGATGAAAGCATACAACTTGTTAAAGATTCCAAAGTTGTACTTTGAATGAACGATATTTGAGATCCCATAATTTTACAACATGAAGAATATTTTGCTGATTTTATTGATCAATTTCCTTATCAATCCGGTTTGGGCTCAACAAATAACAAACGATAGTTTAGTGAGAGGAAAAGTAACTGTAAATAAAGACCTGCGTATTGAAAGTCTTGGAAAAAAAATGGCAGAATACAATGAAAGCCTGGCAAATAAACTTCATTCCACCCGTGGATACCGGTTGATGATCTTAAGTACTAATGACAGGGTAAAAGCAATAAAGGTGCGTTCTCAATTATTACAATTATTTCCTGATCAGTCAATTTACATGGTATTTCAATCACCATTCATAAAATTAAAATTCGGCAACTTTCTTGAAAGAGCAGAAGCAGAAGATTATCGTAAACAGGTAAGCGCATCTAAAATTATCAGCGGTAATGTTTATATCGTTTCTGAAATGGTAGATGTGAAATCTGAAAAACTCAATCAAACAGAAGTTCAACAATAAGACCGGGTTTAGAAGTTTAGATGGATAGAAAAAGCCTTGTAATTTCGATCAATCTTTAATCATTACGCCTAAACTTTCTAAACTCTTCTAAACTAACTAAACTTGCTTTATGCTTGAAAAAATAAAAAAATTAGCTTCCGGCAATGCAGCTGAATTCATTGAGATCCGTCATCAAATACATTCAAATCCTGAATTGAGTTATGAAGAATTTGAAACATCAAAATTTATACAACAAAAACTTGGTGACTGGAAAATACCATTTGAAGTAAAAGCAACAACAGGAGTGATTGGATTAATAGAAGGTAAAAATCCAACTAAAAAAATTATTGCACTCAGGGCAGATATGGATGCACTTCCTATAACAGAAGAAAATGATGTTCCATACAGATCAAAAAATGCGGGTGTTATGCATGCCTGTGGACATGACGTACATACTACCTGCCTGTTGGGTGCGGCAAAAATATTAAGTGAATTGAAAGATGAATGGGAAGGAACAGTGAAACTGATCTTTCAGCCGGGTGAAGAAAAAAACCCGGGAGGTGCGAGTTTACTGATCAAAGAAGGTGTGCTGGAAAACCCTGCACCGCAGAAAATATTTGCCTTGCACGTACATCCGGGCCTTGAAGTTGGCAAGTTCAGTTTCCGGGGAGGTATGGTAATGGCAAGTGCAGATGAGATATATATAACGATCAGGAGTAAAGGCGGACATGCAGCAGCACCACAATTCACTGCCGATACTATTTTAATAACTTCACATCTTATCATCAGTCTGCAACAGATCATAAGCAGGAACAACAATCCTTTTAATCCATCTGTATTGTCCATTACTTCTGTGCAGGGAGGCAATACCACCAATGTAATTCCATCTGAAGTAAAACTGATGGGTACATTCAGGGCCATGAATGAAGAATGGCGTTTTAAAGCACACGAACTTATTATAAAGCAAACCAGGGAACTAGTTGCAGCTATGGGTGCTGAAGCAGAAATAAAAATTGATGTTGGGTATCCATTCGTTTTAAACAACGAATTATTAACGAATCAGTCAATGGAAAATGCCCGATTGTATGCCGGTAAAGAAAATGTTGAAGAAACAGAACTTCGTATGGGAGCAGAGGATTTTGCTTATTATTCGCATAAAATTCCGGGTTGTTTTTTCAGGCTGGGTGCTGGCAATAAAGAAAAGAATATCACCAGTAATGTGCATACACCCACTTTTAATATTGATGAAAGTGCCATAGAAAAAGGGATGGGGATGATGGCCTGGCTGGCGGTAACAACCCCCTGACCCCCTGAAGGGGGAACTTAGGTTGTTACTGTGCAGCATAGGTAACAGTTTCCGAATCAAGTCTTTTATAAAAGATTTCTATGCAAATCAAATGATATTCTAAGAATTAAATTTAACTATTATAATCAGAAAAGAAGTTTTGAA
>JANOPU010000051.1:0-8034 GCA_031422055.1 Ferruginibacter sp. | reverse complement strand
TCTGAATGTAAATGACAATCAGAAACTGGTTGATGAGTTAAAAACTGAATTAAATGAATTGAAAAATGAGTATGCAGCAACTAACCAACAACTGGCAAAGTTAATACCAGGTTTCAAAAGTAATGTTCCTGTTGGTACTATTACAGAGTCACGTGTCAATGCAGGTACTGCAGTAGCAACGGCTCCTGCTCAGGATAATCCATATAGCAAAATACCTTACCATAAAGTTGGTGAGCAGGATATAATCAATGGTTTTAATATGGCAGAAAAAATGATGAAAGAAAATGGCATTGATGTAGAAAAGCATGTATTTTTTGCTAAATGTAAAACTGAACCTGGCTATAAAGAAATGCTGGTTAAGCAGTTAGTTGTTAAATTCAATGTAGCAATAGAAGAACAAAAAAAGATCAATGAAGCAAAGGCGGTTGAGATTAATAAACTGCGCCCGGAAAATTAATAAATGTGTAACAGTCTTCAAAAAAAAAGATCTGTATCACCATTCATTTGATTTAAAATAATTAAACATGAAATCTTCTATTTGTAAATATGGTTTACAGTTTAAAATAATTGTACTTTTTTTCTTCTTACTTAAAGTAGATTTATTGTTTGCTCAAACCATCACAGTGGCATTACCTAACAATGGTAATGGAACACAATCTACTGCACCACAGGGAGGGCTTAGGTTTCAGCGTGGGTTTTATTTGATCCAGCCCAAAGAGATGTCAAAAAGCGGTCTCTTAAATACAATGAGTATAAATTCGATAGGCTTTACAATTGGTGGAGCTCAAAGCGATACAACCAAAGGAGGGTTTAAGGTTTATCTTCAAAATACTTTGGATACTGTAAGCAGGATAGATACCAACTGGACAGTTATTAGCCCGGTACTGACTAATGAGTATAATGCTACAGCTTTATTCCCGGGGAAATATGAATGGCAGGTAAAAACCAATTGTTCCCCTTATTCAGTGAATAATACTTTTTCCAATAAAGACCTGGTTGCTTGCCGGCAGGTCACCAATACAAGTACTGATAATATTACCGCCGTCAGTGCAAGGTTTAATTGGGCAGGGCCTTCTTCAGGTGCAATTAAATACTATGTGGAATATAGCAGGATCGATACTGTCATTTGGTTCAGAGACAGCACAAATTCAAGTTTTTTTATTACCCCGGCGATCCTTATTCCAAACAAAACCTATCAATGGCGAGTACGAACAAAATGTAGTACGGATACTTCAGATGCTGTATATGGATCTTTTAATACAGAAAGTTTAGATGATTGTAATGAACCTACACTGCCTGTTAATGGTAATATTACCGATACATCTGCTGCAATAAGCTGGACAGCAGCCACAGGAGCTTCCTATTACAATATAAGATTCAGAAGAACAGGAACCGCCTATTGGTTCACAACTCAGACATTTACAAATTTCGATACCATAAAATTCGGATTATCACCCGGCACAACTTACGAATGGCAGGTTAGAACTAAATGTGCCAATGGAACAGGGGCTTATGTGCAGGGAACCAACTTTACAACTACAGGTACACCTGTATGTTACCCGCCGGAAAATACTTCCACGAATGATATTAGCGACAATACTGCAAAATTCACCTGGGCTGCCGTAGCCGGTGCTTCATCTTACGAAGTACGTTACAGATTAAAAGACGCTATTTCGTGGTTGAATGCAACAAGCCCCTCCATGGTTTTAGTTCATAATGATAGTATCATATTACCTGATACTATTGGGCGCTATAATATTCCATTTGTAAATGGAAACCCTTTTACATATACAGGCGGGGGAATTTATGTTGCATGGGAGTATCAGCAGTCTACCGGTACTTTACCTTTTGCTAATACAAGTCTTGCCACCAATGCTAATACAAGCCTTAAAGGCTCTTACGGGCAGGATTCTATTAAATATATTTTATCATTGAGCAGCAGGGGCGATAGCAGTTTGGCTGGTCAGGATTCTTTGCTGACATCAACTGACTTCAGGCCGGAAACCAGCTTTGGTTCAACAATGCTCAAGGACTCGGTGGCCGTTTTAGCTGTGTATACTTTAGGAAAAATTGATCCCGCATTTACAAATGAAAAAGTTGATGCATTAATATATAATTATGCGGGTTCAACAAAAACTTACCCGGTTACTTTAGTTATTAAAGATCAATTAACAAATACAGAAAGATACAGTATCACCCAGGATATTACCATAGCAGCAGATACCAGTGGATTAATAACTTTTACCGGATGGGTTCCTTCAATTTTTGAAACTGATTCTATTATTGTATCTGTTCCGGTACAAAGCAATGAAAATGTTGCGAATAATAACCGAAATTATTACCTGCAAACGGTAACCCGTAACCTTATTTCATACGATGATAATTCTAATGTGGTTGGAGAGGCTGGCAGAGGTACTTTAGCTGGTTTAACTTTAAGCCGCCATTTTATGAAGGGTTGTGGTAAAATCAATTCAGCCCAGATTTACCTGACAACATCTGCAAGAAATCAGCCATTGAAAGCTGTAGTAAGAAATACTGCAGGTTTAATAGTTGCAGAGTCTTCTATTTTTACTCCTGACTCTGCACAAACGAACAAATACCAGAACTTTTATTTTTCCAGTCCACCAGCTTTTTTTAATGAGGATTATTATATAGGTATTTCACAACAGGCATCAGTATTGAACTGCAATCCGGTGGGTGCTCAATGGGAATTTGGCGTGGCAAGAAATGATGCTTATTACAGGGCAGCTGATGATGGTTCAGGCTTACTTGATTACCCGCAACAGGGCAGGTTAATGATAAAGGCTGAGATAGTATCATCTGCACCCGAAACTTTTATTAGTGGTAATTTAATACTCTGTTCAGGTGGCACAAACATTTTATCCGCTGGCACCACAAACACTCGTTTTGCTAACAGTGTTATAAATTATAGCAGCCAGAATGATATTGATAAATATAGTGCAGCACAGGCATTGGGAACACCAAATGTTTTTCCATTGTATTCGATAAGTCCGGAATCATGGGTGAGCAATACACCTGATGGACAACGTGAGTATTTAACGCTTGGTTTTGCAAATCCTGCTCCAATAAATTTTGTTGATATTTATGAAACAATAAATCCCGGAGCTGTAGATTCTATATTTTTGAAAAATCCGGCAACGCTTAATTATGATCTTGTGTATTCAACGACAGCATCGGCAGCACCTGCTGTAGCCAGGAAAAATCGCATTAATTTTACATTAACAACCTACAATGTTTCTGAGATACGTATTGCGCTCAATTCAGCAGCAGTGCCCGGATATAATGCAATTGATGCTGTTGGTATTGGCGAAGCCATTGTGCCTGCAAGTTTCACAAATTATTTATGGACACCGGGTGGCGAAACATCAGCTACTAAATCGGTAAGCACTCCTGGTGTATATTTATTAAAAGTTACTGACGCAAACGGTTGCCAGTCGCAGGATAGCGTTACTGTTAGATCGACAATTACAACAGCCCCTGTTATTACAGCCAGCGGAACCGGTGCAATCTGCACGGGAGATAGTATAAAACTTAAATCCAGCATTGCAACTGGTATTACCTGGAGTAATGGTGCTACAACAGACAGCATTTATGTACATGCTGCAGGATCTTATACAGTTTCATATAATGATGGTTCAGGATGCGGTGTCCTGGTATCATCTCCTTTTGTTGTTACCATAAATCCTTTGCCAACTGTTTCGATTTCAGGATCAACAGATATTTGCATTGGAAATCAAAATGTACTCAATGCCGGCAGTGGATTCAGCAGTTATTTATGGAATACCGGAGAAACCAGTCAAAATATTTCAGTGGCCAGTGCCGGTATCTATTTTGTTAAGGTTATAAATAGTAACGGGTGCAAGAATACAGCAAGTATAACAACTGTTTTTGCTACTTTAGCAACACCGGTTATTACAGGGAATTTATCTTTCTGTACCGGCGGTAATACCGTATTGGATGCAGGTGCAGGATACAGCAGTTATGCATGGAGTAATGGAGCAACCACACAAATCATCACCGTTTCAACAGCAGGTAATTTCAGTGTAACAGTTACTAACGCCGGGGGATGTACGGCATCTGCTTCAGCACTTACTTCTATATTTATACCTCCTGTACCTTCTATATCCGGTACTCCCGGGTTTTGTGCAGGTGGTTCAACTGTATTAACAGCAAATAGTGGATACGCAGGTTATCTTTGGTCTAATTCGGCCACAACAGAATCCATTACAATAAATGCTGCAGGAGTATATGCTGTTACAGTTACTGATAACAATGGTTGTACCGGATCAAGATCAATTACGATAGGCGTATTTCCCAACCCGGCACCGGTCATTTCCGGTACACTTTCGTTCTGTGGCGGAACCGGAACAACACTTAATGCTGGCACGGGTTACAGCAGTTATTTATGGAGTACAAGTGCTTCTACACAAATTATAAATGTATCTACGGTTGCTACATTTACGGTTACTGTTACCAATACGAATGGTTGCACTGCATCAGCAAGTGCTACAACTACAAACACAGGTAGTTTACCTGCTACACCGGGCGCAATAACGGGGCCGGTTATTGGCAGTTGCAATTCTACCGGTAATAATTATTTTATAAGCCCGGTTTCCAATACATCACATTATGTTTGGAATGTACCATTAGGTGCTACCATTTCCAGCGGCCAGGGTACACCTTCAATAACTGTTAATTTCTTAGCATCTTTCCAGGGGGGGAATATTGTTGTTGCAGCTTCAAATGCCTGTGGCCAAAGTCCTTCCATTACGCCAAGGCAATTATTTGTAAAATCATTGGCAAGTAAACCCGGTAATATTACCGGGCAAAGTACTGGTTTGTGCGGGCCAGCTACTAAAACTTACAGCATTGTTGCTGTGCCAATGGCCACTTCTTATACATGGTCTGTTCCTGCTGGATCAAGCATCTTAAGCGGACAGGGAGGATTATCTGTATCGGTTTCATTTGCTGCTGGATTTAGCTTTGGAAATATATGTGTTACAGCAAATAATGCCTGTGGCAGTAGCCCGGCATCCTGTTTAGAAGTTAGTGGCCGATCTCCATTACCCGGAATTATCAGCGGAAACGCCACTGTTTGTACTTATGATGTAAATGTATTGTATAGTGTAGCCGCCGTTGCAGGCGCAACCTCGTATACCTGGACCGTTCCGCAATCATCACAAATCAATTCGGGACAGGGTACTAACAGTATCCTGGTGAAATTTGGGCCTAATAGCGGTAATATAACTGTAAAGGCTAATAGCGCCTGTGGCAGTAGCAGTATACGGTCGAAACCGATTATTGTAAATACCTGCAATCCGGGATTCACAGCAGCTGATCTGCGACAATTCAGACCTGTACCAGAGGTTGTTTCCAATTATGGTGGTTTTGCAATGACAGACAAGTTTAGTTTAGAGTGGACACTAGGCGAACCACGAGTTGAAAGTATTGCAAATGCTAAGATGTTGTATACACAAGGCTTTCATCAGCCGATTGTTTATGTATCTTCCAAACAAACCGGACCATCCAGTATACCCATTGCAGATGATTTGAAAATTATTGTATATCCGAATCCTGTCAGTACAGTTTTGAATGTAAAATTCGAAGCAGATGAAAGTAAACTGCTTACACTGGAATTACTGGATAATACAAGCAGGATGTTGCAACGCAGAAATGTGAATACCGATAAGCCGGTAATCGAAATTCAAATGGCTGGGTATATTTCAGGTTCATATATTCTTGTAGTAAAGGATAACAAAGGCAAGATATTAAAAAGTGTCAAACTGGTTAAACTGGATTAGTGTTTGCAAAAAATCTCATAATAATAAAAATGCTGCCGTAAAATGCAGCATTTTTTTATCGGAGTAAAAATTAATTTTATGTTTTGAGGTGAATTAGAATCATTTCTTAACAGGGTTAATATTATTATACCGATTATACTAATATTTAGTCCAATGTTTTTTCCTATCGGCATAATACCATCTAAGATTTAAACGTAGTCCTTTGGACTACATATTAAATCAAGATGGGATTACCCTGAAAATGCTATATCCAGGTATCTGTTTTGGCAGATAATTATTGCAGTAGACAGTATAATTAAACAGTTTTGTATAATTATTATAATACCGATTGGACAAAAAATATAGTCCAATATCGGCTTCGCCTCATTGTATCATTCGTTTGAGATCATCGGCATAAACCACTGTATAGCGTTGTTAATTGAATGTCACTAAGCAATTTATTTCCGCTGATATCCGAAGACTATAATACCCGCAGATTTTCACAGATTTCTGCGCTTGTCTGCGATTTTTTAATCTGCGAAAATCTGCGGGTAAAATTTAATTCACACTGCTGTATAATTACTGAAACTGAATAAAATACGATTTCCCTTAATTTTGCGTTAATCACAAAAACGGTTAGATGCAATTTGCTAAAGGAAAACTACTTGCCATCGGCGGTGCTGAAGATAAAGGAACTGATCTGGAAACTGGACAGATACATCGCAACAATCTCAACTTTTTTGAACTTGGTATCCTCAGGCGTATTGTGGAAGAAACCGGTGGCCCCGCTACCCGGATAGAAGTTATTACCACGGCCAGTATGATCCCGGTTGAAGTAGGGGATAATTATCTGAATGCTTTCGGAAAGATAGGTTGTACTGATATTGGTGTAATGAATATTCGTAACAGAACAGACGTAAGCAATCCTGAGTACATAGAACGGTTAAGTCGTTGTGAAGCAGTTATGTTTAGTGGCGGTAATCAATTAAGGCTGACAAGCATTTTTGGCGGTACAGATTTTTTAGAATTGTTATTGAAAAGATATCGGGAAGAAAGTAATTTTTTGGTGGCAGGCACATCTGCCGGTGCAATGGCAATGAGCAATACCATGATCTATGAAGGTAATGCTACCAGGGCTCATCTGAAAGGCGAAGTAAAAATTACAACCGGACTAGGATTCGTAAATGATATGATCATTGATTCACATTTTGAAAAAAGAGGGCGTTTCGGCAGACTTGCACAGGCTATTGCATCAAATCCTTCTTGTATTGGAGTGGGGCTGGGAGAGGATACCGGCATGTTGATCACAGAGGGAAATAAAATGGAAGCTATCGGAAGCGGACTTGTAATGATTGTTGATGGTCATGATATTCGCCATAGCAATATTGCAGATATACCTGATGGAAATCCAATCAGCATTGAAAATCTAAAAGTACATTTCTGCGAAAAAGGAAATGGCTACCTTCTTAAAGAACGTATATTCATAATGGAAGTAAGTGAAAATTCTGTGGTTAAGAAACAGGTTAAGGTGGATTAATTTGAAAATGAATAGCATCTTCAAACCTTCAAATCCTCAAATTGTTCTTATCAAATAGTAATTTTTCTTCCCAACCTGTATCAAAATAAATTTTTTATGAAGCAGGTCCGAATTATTTACCACTTGTTGTTGGTTATTGATCTTGACCCTGTTAATACTTACCCCGCCATTCTGGATCATTTTTTTTGCTTCACCTTTACTTTTAAAAATACTGGTTTCTGTAAGCAGATCTAATATTTCTGTTCCATCATTTATTTTGATGAGTGAATAATCATGTTTGATGAGGCCTTCTATGGATTCGAGGTCTTCTTCACTCAGGCTTTCTGCCGGGGCACTTATATTAGCAAATAGTTTCTGTGTAGTTTCTATTGCCTTGTCATATTCGTCTTTGCCATGAACAAAAATGGTCACTTCTTCTGCCAGCCTCTTTTGCATTATCCTTTTTGAAGGATCCATTGCATGCTCAGTTGACAATGCAGTAATTGTTTCTTTGCCTAAAAAAGTAAATATTTTTATCCAGCCTGCTGCATCTTCATCCGAAGCATTCAGCCAGAACTGGTAGAATTGATATGGACTTGTTTTTGCTGCATCAAGCCAGATATTCCCCTTTTCAGATTTGCCGAATTTTCCACCATCTGCTTTTTTTATTAAAGGGCAGGTAAAAGCAAATGCCTCGCCACCGGATTTTCGCCGGAT